>JBAQKP010000104.1:0-24134 GCA_049301135.1 Moraxellaceae bacterium
CTACCAAGTCGTACAAAAAGACAGCGATTTTGAAATCCGCCAATATCCACAACTAACACTCGTGATTTCACAAGCTGGCGGGAGTGAAGCACAAGCCCGCCGTACCAACTTTAAGCGGCTGTTTGACTACATCCAAGGCCAAAACACCGCGCAGCAAAAGTATGAGATGACCGCGCCGGTACTGATGCAGCCTGCACCAAGTGGCGGCTACCAAATGGCGTTTGTACTGCCCAAAGGCGTAAATCAACCGCCTGCATCGACTGGTTTGACCACCCAAGTGCTGCGCGATGCACGGTTTGCGGCCTATCGTTTTAATGGCTCACTCAGCCCCGAACGTGCCAAGCAAGCCCACACGCAACTGCTGACGTGGCTGGAACAACAAAAAATTGCCGCACCAAAAGACACCTTCTATACAGCAGGCTATAACGCGCCGTGGACGATCAGCACGTTTAAACAAAATGACGTGCTGGTTCCGCTGTCTGATCAGAGTTTGATTCAAGCCACATCCTAGTTTAAGGTGTTATGTTGAAGTCTCTAAGCGTATTCATGCGCTTGCCGGTAGATCAGTTAGGCTCGTGCGTAGACTGATTTTTAGTGTTTTTATAGACTGATTGAGGTCAAACATGGACATTGGTATTAGCGACACCCACCGCAAACAAATCACCGACGGCTTATCACGTCTGTTGGCCGACAGTTATGTGCTGTACCTGATGACGCATAACTTCCACTGGAACGTGACCGGCCCGATGTTTCGCACCTTGCACCTGATGTTTATGGAGCAATACACCGAACAATGGAACGCGCTTGATCAGATCGCGGAACGGATTCGCTCACTCGGTCATCCTGCACCGGCGACCTATAAGGCCTTTATTGAACTGGCAACCATTCAAGAAGTCGATGGCGTGCCAAAGGCTAACGAGATGATCAGCCTGCTGGTATCGGCGCAAGAGCAAACCGCCAAAACTGCGCGTGGGTTGTTTGCATTGGTGGACGAAGCCAACGACCAACCCACCGCCGACCTGATCACCCAGCGTCTAGAAATGCATGAAAAAACCGCGTGGATGCTGCGCAGTTTGTTGGAAGAGTAAAGCCGGATCGGGTGGAGTGCGGCACATGTCGCGCTCACGCCCAGTTTTGTAGTCTTAGACCCTGCACTCGTGCAAATTCACCGGTATTATTTGTCACCAAAATGGCATCGGTCGCCAGTGCATGCGCTGCGATGAGCATGTCTAGCGAGCCAATTGGTGTGCCTTGTCGTTGTAAATCATGGCGTAATTTGGCGTAGTGACCAATACATAACTCATCAAACGGCAAAATCTCCAACGGCGCAAAGAACTTCTCCAAGGCTAGCCGATTACGTACAGAGCCACTTTTTTCGACCCCAAATGCCAGTTCTGCTGCCGTAATGCTGGATAGAGCAATATCGCCAAGCTGATGTTGCTTAAACCTCTCAATCACATGCGCAGGTTTTTGATTAATCACATAAATGCAAATATTAGTATCGAGTAAAAACATTAAAAATCAAGCTCCTCGCGGATCTGCTCATCAGGCTGTTCACGTTGTAGTTTAAAATTCGGTTCAAATTCGCCGAGTGCTTCTTCAAGCAGTGCCCACGACTGATCAACCGGCAACAGCAACACGCCATTGCCAAAATGCTTGACACGTACCTGTTGTCCCTCAAACCGATAGGCTTTGGGTAAGCGCACGGCTTGGCTACGGCCAGACTGAAATAAACGGGCGGTATCCATGTATCATCCTCGCAATTGATAGTGACCAATGATGGTTACTCTCGTTTAAGTCTATCATCTTTAGCCATCTGGTACGCAGCAAAAAATGCGTATTTCAGCTTAAAGCCTTGGTATTGTATGGCATCATCATCACAAATTTTTGAGAGGAAAATATCATGTCGCAATTTGGCACACAGGTTCGGATTCCGGCCACCTACATGCGTGGCGGTACGAGCAAGGGCGTATTTTTTAAACTGACTGACCTGCCCGAAAACTGCCAAGTGGCAGGCCAAGCGCGTGATCAACTGTTTATGCGGGTGATTGGTAGCCCCGATGCCTACGCCAAGCACATCGATGGCATGGGCGGCGCAACCTCCAGCACCAGCAAATGCGTGATCCTGTCCAAAAGCAGCCAGCCCGAACACGATGTCGATTACCTATACGGCCAAGTGTCGATTGATAAAGCCTTTGTCGATTGGAGCGGTAACTGCGGCAACTTGTCCACCGCCGCAGGTGCATTTGCGATTCATGCAGGTCTGGTTGACCCTGCGCGCATCCCTGAAAATGGCATATGTGTAGTGCGTATTTGGCAAGCCAATATCAACAAAACCATTATTGCCCATGTGCCGGTGACTAACGGTCAAGTGCAAGAGCTGGGTGATTTTGAACTCGATGGCGTGACCTTTCCGGCAGCCGAAATCGTGCTGGAATTCTTAGACCCTGCCGATGAAGGCGAAGATGGCGCGGCCGGTTCGATGTTCCCAACAGGTAACCTGATTGATGACTTAGAAGTACCAGAGATCGGCACACTGAAAGCCACCATGATCACCGCCGGTATCCCGACCGTGTTTGTGAATGCCGCAGACATCGGCTACAACGGCACAGAACTACAAGACGCAATCAATGGCGATGCAACAGCGTTGGCCAAGTTTGAAAAAATCCGCGTTGCAGGCGCACTACGCATGGGTTTGATCAAAACCGCTAACGAAGCCTTGACCCGTCAACACACTCCCAAAATCGCCTTCGTGTCGCCGCCTAAAGACTACGTGTCATCGAGCGGTAAAACCGTACAAGCAGGCGACGTGGATTTGTTGGTGCGCGCCTTGTCGATGGGAAAACTGCACCATGCCATGATGGGCACGGCGGCGGTGGCGATTGGCACAGCAGCAGCGGTCACCGGCACACTGGTCAATTTAGCCGCTGGTGGTGGTGAGCGTACAGCAGTGCGGTTTGGTCATCCATCGGGCACATTGCGCGTCGGTGCAGAAGCCGCCTTGGTCGATGGCGAGTGGACGGTCAAAAAAGCCATTATGAGCCGTAGCGCCCGTATCATCATGGAAGGCTGGGTGCGCGTGCCTGCCGATACGCTCAACAGCTAAAAGCTGCGTCGGCAGTCAGCTTGGCTTTGGTCGGGCTGGCCTGCGCGCACGTTGTATCCCAATGCTAAACTGCCTAAACTCAAGCACACCAACAATCACAACGAGAACGCGTCATGACCGTCCAACGTCGTCAGGTATTTTATATTGCCGGATTTGATCATCGCGGCGCGGCGCATTATCACTCGCTGTACCAAAACCATGCCCACACGCAGGCCAAAAATACCGATTATCAACTCACAGTAGCTGATCCGCAGTCCGTATCCGCGCACCAACTGACATGGCAAATTGACTACCAAGATCAGCATGGCAGTTGCCAAACCGATTATAGCTATCTGGTCTGGGATGATATTACTCGCGCTGAGATGAAGCCGCTGGGCTTGGATTTTTATAGTTCTTGTTTAGATGCCTTTGTGACCTATATTCGTTCAGGTTTTCTGAAAAACGCCCGTCAACATGCGTGGCCGTTTGCGTTTTGTATGACCGCAGCCTATGGCGTGGTCTTGACTTCGCCGTGGGCAGCGGTGGCAGTGATTGCGCTGATGGTATCCGGCAAAGTGTCATGGTGGCTGGGGCTGATTGCGCTGGCGTTGCTGTGGATGCTGCTGCGCTGGACAAACCAAAAACTCAACGTGATGTGGCTGGCACACGGTTTTAGTTTTAGTGTGCGACATGCCAGCGATGAATCGCTGATGGCGGCACGGCTAGACGAATTTGCGCAGACGATTGTGCAAGCAGTACAGTCCAAACAGTACGATGAAGTGATGGTGATCGGGCATTGCTATGGCTCGGCATTGCTCACACCTGTGATGGCGCGGGTCACCACTGCACTCGCAGATCAGCCCAACCCAACCGCGTTGTCAGTGATTTCTTTGGCGCAAACCTCGCCGCTGCTCAGTTGGCTGCCACAAGCCAAGTGGTATAAAAAATATATGCAGCAAGTCGATTTATCCAAACTCACGTGGGTCGATTTCTCGTCGCCTGCCGATGGGGTGTGTTTTCCGAAGTTGGACATTTTTGCCAATGCAGGGGTGAATCAGCCGAATGCGTTGATCCTCAAATCGCCACGGTTTTTTAAATTGTTCGATGCCAAAGAATACCAGCGCATCATTCGTAAAAATAAGTTTCGGATTCATTTTCAGTATTTATTGTCGAGTAAATTTACCCAAGAGTATGATTTTTTTGCGATGACTGCCGGAACAAAATCGCTTGCCACGCAGTTGGCGGCGGTCAGCAGCGCCGTAAAATCGACTGATCAGCTTGTAAAGGTCGATGCCGTCCATGTCTGATCAGCCGCTGTATATTCCGCCGTATCCTGTGCCGCGTGCGAAGCGTCCATCGTTGTTAGAGCGGCTGGTGTTGTTGCGTAAATCTTGGCTCAGTGTGTTTTTTGGCAAAAGCTACACCATGAAAACAGGGCAGATTAAACTGCCGCTGCACAATCTGTATGTGATTAATCAGCCGGATTTGGTCAGGCGAGTATTGGTCGATGACGCTGCCAAGTACCCCAAAAGCCAAGTGTTATACCAGATGCTCACCCTACTGGTCGGGGATGGGATTTTTATCAGTAATGGTGAGGCGTGGCGTCGGCAGCGCAAGATGATGGAACAGGCGCTGAGTGTGTCGCACATCAAAAACGTGTTTCCACTGATGCAAGATGCGGTGCGTGATTTGATTTCGCAGCTGGATCAAACCGTAGACAGTGTGTCCATCAATATCAGTGAGCAGATGTCACATGTCACGGCTGATATTATTTTTAGGACGATTTTTTCAAAGCCCCTATCGCAAGCAGAATCTCAAATTATTTTTCGGGAGTTTGCCGCTTATCAGCGTGCGATTGCCCGCTATTCGCCGCTTTTGTTTGTCGGGATTCCAGTGGGTTTTGCCAAAAAACGCATTGCCAAACATGCCACTGCGATTCGTGAGGTGATCGCGCAAAACATCCGGCCACGCTTTGATGCAGCAAGGCAGGGTCATACCGATTTACACCGTGATATTTTGGCGTCGTTACTGACCGCAACCGATGAGCAGGGTCAGCATTTTAGCTTTGAAGAGTTGATTGATCAGATTGCCGTGCTGTTTTTGGCTGGACATGAAACCTCGGCGACCACGTTGTCTTGGGCATTTTACATTTTGGCGTACTGTCCACATTTACAGCAGCAGATGACGGCCGAGATCACACAGGTATTGGCAGAAGCAAACCGCACTGAACTGGTGTATAGCGACCTCAAAAAACTGAAGCACACCGCCGACGTGTTTAAAGAGACGCTACGTCTTTATCCGCCAGTCGGTGGGTTTATGCGCGAGGCAACCGAAGCAGTTTGTATGCGAGATAAGTCGATTTTACCGCAAGACACGGTGGTGGTGATTCCATGGCTATTGCATCGACGTGAAGATATTTGGCCGAATGCGCACGCCTTTCAACCTGAACGCTTTCGTTGTCCACAGCATAAAGAAGCGATTCAACAGACGTACTATCCGTACAGTGCAGGTCGGCGGGTGTGTATTGGTGCAGCGTTTGCCAATCAAGAGGCGAGTTTGATTCTGGCGGCGTTGGTGTCACGCTATCAGTTTGAGCCGGTCGCAGGCAAAGCACCGCAGCCGGTTGGACATATCACCATTAAGCCGGATCGCCACATTATGCTGCGGTTACGTCGGCGCAGTATCTGAGCGGATAGATACCAATCGGCGCTATGAGATAGACAATGCTTGGCACGGTCTGTCATCATAGGATTTTAATCCATACGTTTTGTATGGATTTTGCCGTGAAGGATGTTTTGATGTCTGATTTACCCAACTGCCCAAAATGCAACTGTGAATATACCTACCAAGACGGCGCGATGTGCGTGTGTCCAGAATGCAGCCATGAATGGTCGAGCGACGCCAGCACGACCGATGATGAGCTGGTGGTGATCAAAGATGCAGTCGGCAATCTTTTGCAAGATGGCGACAGTGTCACCGTGATTAAAGACCTCAAAGTCAAAGGCTCATCCTTAGTGATCAAAGTCGGCACCAAAGCCAAAAATATTCGTTTGTTGGCTGATGCGACTGATGGCCATGATATTGATTGTAAAGTGGATGGCATCGGTGCGATGAAGCTCAAGTCCTCCGTGGTCAAAAAAGCCTAACCCATATGCTGCAATTTGCTGATCTCAAACATCATCCCGAATCGGTCAGCACGATTGCCGAGTTGGGCTATCTCGGCTGGGGTGAGCCTGACGCGCGCGCAGCAGTTGAGTTCTTACAGTCATGCCTGTCTGCGCAAACGCTGCCATGTACCCAAATCGCCCTATTCGAGGGTCGGCTGGCGGGTTCAATCAGTTTGCTTGAGTACGAGATGGGCGACGTGCAACCCGCCGAGCGCCGCTACTGGATGGGTTATTTGGTCGTTGATCCGGCGCTGCGTGGGCAGGGCATAGGTCGTCAACTCATGGCGCACATGCAGCAGATTGCAGGCGAGATGTGGATTGATCAGTTGTACTGCTACACGATTGATCAAGCGGAGTTGTATCAGTTTTTAGGTTGGACAGCGCTGGAGTCACTCGACTATCAGGGGCATCGGGTCACCGTGATGACCCGCCAACTCAAGCTTTAATCGACGTTATGCTGCCCGTTTAAGTTGCAGATTGCCGCTGGCCAAGCGTTCACGCCATTGATCCAACAGCTGGGTGCGGTCGCGCTGCGCTGGATGAAAATCGGCCTTAAAGTATTCTAAATACTCAGGTACGAGTGTCACGCCCATCTTGGTCATGATCCACAAGCCGCGCAGATTATCGCGCACACGCGGCACGCTGGTGCGGCGATCTTGCCAAAACAAGCGTGCCATCGAACTGCCGATCAGCGAAAAAAACGCAGGTGTAATCGACAGCATGATTTGACGGCGGACTTTGAGGTCACCGTAGACCGCTTGATAAGCGTCGAATGCCACGCTTTTATGCTCGGATTCTTCCACCGCATGCCATAGCCATAGCTTGGCCGCTTCAGGGTCAAATGATTCGGTCAGTTCAGGGTGCATCAGGATGTATTCGCCGAGAATCGCGGTAAAATGCTCAAATGCACAGGTAATCGCCAATTGATAGCGAGCAGGCAACTGCTTGATTCGATACTCTTCTTTTTGTAGCCAACGCATGGTGCTATCGAGTTGATAGTCGTCTTGTCGCCAACTGTCGTTAAACTCGGTATGCGCTTTGGAGTGCATCGCTTCTTGGCCGATAAATGCCGAGATTTCGGCTTGCAGTGTGGGGTCTTTGATGCGGTCACGCACCAATCGGACACTATGCACAAAAAACTGTTCGCCCAGCGGAAAGGTCGAAGACAGCGCATTCATCAGGTGTGACAGCAGCGGTGAATTAGCAGGGTAGTAGCGCGGAATCTGCTGTGGATCGAACTGGGCGCGTCGCACGGTGATGCCTTGGGCTTGCGGACGTTGGGTCAGAACGGTCATGAGGTTGCTCCCGAATCTTATTGATTAACGCTGCGGCAAAGTGCTGCACTGATTCGTCATCTTGACCCGATTGGTTGTCAACTTATAGGGCAGGCAAGGCCAAAAAATAGGCCGATTCGGACATTTTGCAGCGTGGCCTTGAGTGACGTGATGCACAGGGCTGACTGGATCTGCGGCAAACCTACACGCTGTTCACGCAATCCTCGTATAGCGTTGCAGAGCTTTACAACTGCTCACTGGCCGCCTACAGACAGCACTGCGGTTTGGACATATGATCTGGTTGTCCCCCAAGACAAACCCCTTCAGCCCGCCCCCGCGGGCTTTTTTTTTATACTGTTTTTGCCTATAAAAAAACCAGCAAGACCGTTGAGTTCGTTGCTGGTGATTGGTCGCGAATGTTGGGCTTACATTTGCGACTGAATATAGTTTTGGATACCGACTTTTTCGATCAGATCAAGCTGTGTACCGATCCAGTCCAGTTGTTCTTCCGCGTCTTCGAGCAGATGGGTCAGCAGATCACGCGACACATAATCTTGCACTTGCTCACAGTAGGCAATCGCAGCGGTGATGTCGGGATGGGCTTTTTTATCCATCTTCAGGTCGCACTCGAGGATTTCTTGCACGGTTTCGCCGATGTATAGTTTGCCGAGTTGCTGGAGGTTGGGCACGCCTTCCAAAAACAACACGCGCTCAATCAGCTTGTCTGCGTCTTTCATCGCATCAATCGATTGTTTGTACTCATGTTGGCCGAATTGCGCTACGCCCCAATGCTTGAGCATCCGCGCATGTAAGAAATATTGATTAATCGCGGTCAGCTCATTGAGTAACACTTGATTCAAATGAACAATAACCTGTGCATGGCCTTGCATGGCGCGACTCCTAAACGTAATCAGATCATGTGACATGCCAGTAGCTTAGCGGATTTGCGCGGTTGACCCTAAAAATTTTTAGAACCGCAAATGAGAAACACAATCTATGTCGTCTA
Organism: Moraxellaceae bacterium; assembly: GCA_049301135.1. Lineage (GTDB taxonomy): Bacteria > Pseudomonadota > Gammaproteobacteria > Pseudomonadales > Moraxellaceae > JAYXXU01. The sequence goes on from JBAQKP010000104.1 coordinate 8,533, forward strand.
TGCAGTGATTTGTTGACGCACAAAAAAAGCCCGCTGCCTGATGCGATAAATGTATCGCGATCAAAGCAGCGGGTCTGGAGTAGCACAAGTTCGTGCAACAAAAAAGATTTGGTGCAGCTTACGCCGCGACTGAGAGTCTCGCGGCGATTTTGGCCAAGGTGTCATCAATCAATTCACGCGCATCGGGTACACAACGGCCACAACAGGTGCCAATATTCAGCTCATCACGCACATCGCGAAAGCTATCCGCACCATTTTCGACGCTTTCGCGGATTTGGCGGTCAGTCACGGCACGACACAAGCAGATATACATAGGATGATCCGGTTCAAGGGACGGCAAATGCGATGTCTAATATTATTGATAATTGTTCTCATATGTCAATAGGGATGATTCGTGTTTTGATCACTTTCGACCAATGGTATAAAACCGCTGCTAAGCCGAATCGACTCGGCACAACGCATGACAGCTCCACCGATAGCTGCTAAAGTGTTCGGCTTATCAAATTTGTCCTCCTGTGTTGGGCAAATATTCCGCTCATAACAAGCGTTTTGCGTTTTTATGTGCAGTCATCTCGCGGTGATATGACTTTTGGTAGAAGTCATCACTCCTTAAGGATCTGTAATCATGCCGATTATTACTTTGCCTTCGGGCGACCAAAAAACTTTCGATCAACCCGTATCCATTATGCAAGTCGCCCAAAGTATTGGGGCAGGTTTGGCCAAAGCCACCATTGCCGGACGGGTCAATGGCACGCTACGCGATGCCTGTGAGTTGATCAGCGACGACGCCACCCTACAAATCATCACCGCCAAGGACGACGAAGGGGTCGAGATTATTCGCCACTCGTGCGCGCACTTGCTCGGCCATGCCGTCAAGCAGTTGTATCCTGATGTCAAAATGGTGATTGGGCCGGTCATTGATGACGGTTTTTATTACGATATTTATAGTGCCAAGCCGTTCACGATGGATGATGTGGCGGCGATTGAAGCGCGCATGCAGCAACTGATCGACACCGAATACGATGTGATCAAAGTCATGACCCCGCGTGCCGAAGCAATCGACGTGTTCACGCAGCGCAGCGAAGACTACAAGCTACGCCTGATTGACGACATGCCCAACGAAACCGCGATGGGACTGTATTATCACCAAGAATATGTCGACATGTGTCGTGGCCCGCATGTGCCAAACACACGGTTTTTAAAAGCCTTTAAGCTGACCAAACTGTCTGGCGCGTACTGGCGCGGTGATGCCAAAAACGAACAGCTTCAGCGCGTGTATGGCACTGCGTGGGCAGACAAGAAGCAACTGGCTGCCTATATTCAGCGCATCGAAGAAGCTGAAAAACGCGACCATCGCAAAATCGGTAAAGCGCTCGACTTGTTTCATATGCAAGAAGAAGCACCGGGCATGGTGTTTTGGCATCCAAACGGCTGGACGATTTACCAAGTGCTGGAACAGTACATGCGTAAAGTCCAACATGATAATGGCTACCTCGAGATCAAAACCCCGCAAGTGGTGGATCGGATCTTGTGGGAAAAATCAGGCCATTGGGACAACTACGGCCACAACATGTTCACCACGCATAGCGAAAACCGCGACTACGCGATTAAGCCGATGAACTGTCCGTGCCACGTGCAGGTGTTTAATCAAGGCTTAAAATCCTATCGCGATCTGCCGCTGCGCTTGGCTGAGTTTGGCTCGTGTCACCGTAATGAACCATCGGGTTCGTTGCATGGTCTGATGCGGGTGCGTGGGTTTGTGCAAGATGATGCGCATATTTTTTGTACCCAAGCGCAGATTGGTGCGGAAGCCTCCGACTTTATTAAGCTGACCCTTGATGTGTATCGGGATTTTGGCTTTGATGAAGTTCAGATGAAGCTATCGACTCGCCCTGAAAAGCGGGTTGGCGATGATCATCTGTGGGACATGGCCGAAAAAGCCTTGGCCGATGCCTTAGACGACGCGGGTTTAGAGTGGCAGTTGCAAGCCGGTGAAGGCGCGTTTTATGGCCCGAAAATCGAATTTAGCCTCAAGGACTGTCTGGGTCGGGTCTGGCAATGCGGCACGATTCAGCTCGATTTTAACCTACCAGAACGCTTAGACGCCTCGTTTGTCAGCGAAGACAACAGCCGTGACCGTCCGGTGATGTTGCATCGGGCGATTTTGGGCAGTTTTGAGCGGTTTATTGGTATACTGATTGAGCATTATGCTGGTTTGATGCCGCCGTGGCTTGCACCGGTACAGGCGTGTGTGATGAATATCACCGACAATCAAGCCGACGCTTGTCAGAAAATCACCCGCTTACTCAATGATCAAGGCATTCGAGCGATCAATGACTTGAGAAACGAGAAAATCGGCTTTAAGATTCGGGAAAGAACCCTCGAACGTATTCCGTACATGTTGGTACTTGGCGACCGTGAGGTCGAAGAGGGTACTGTCAATGTACGGACACGTGGGGGCAAAAATTTGGGAACCATGCCGATCGAAGCTTTCGTTCAGTTGGTTCAATCCGCCGTCGCTGAACGCGGCCGGCATGTTATGGAGTAATCGCGATTAAACAGCCTGAACGCAACCCGCAGGGTGCAAAAAGTAACCGTCCTGCCATTAACGATGAAATTCGCGCAACCGAAGTTCGTTTGGTCGATGAAAATGGTGAGCAAAAAGGCATTGTCTCGCTAAAAGAGGCACTGTCTGCTGCTGAAGCGGTACAGCTAGATCTGGTCGAAATCGTGGCCAATGCTGAGCCGCCAGTCTGCAAAATCATGGACTACAATAAGCATCTGTTTGATCTTAAACAGAAGCAAAAAGAGGCCAAGAAAAAGCAGCATCAGGTTCAGGTCAAAGAAATCAAGATCAGACCCGGTACTGAAGAAGCTGACTATCAAGTCAAGCTGCGTGCCATCACCCGCTTCTTAGAAGAAGGTGACAAGGTCAAGATCACCCTGCGTTTCCGTGGCCGTGAAATGGCACACCAAGACATCGGCATGAAGCAGTTGCAAAAGATCGAAGTGGATGTGGCGGAATACGGCATCATTGAGCAGTCTCCCAAAATGGAAGGCCGCCAAATGGGGATGCTGATTGGGCCAAAACGGAAAAAGTGATTTTTCTGCTGTAAGCCGACGCTGTGGACACGTAAAAGCCCTTCGCTGTGATGGTGTAGGGCTTTTTTATTGCAACCAGATCGACTACAATGCACGCCCCTTACCCCTAGGTCATCCACAGTTGGGTGGATTGCGCCAAAAGGGTCATCGAAAGAGGTCATCATGAAAAAAGTCAAGCTAAAGACTAAGCGTGGTGCTGCGAAACGGTTCAAAAAAACCGCGAACGGCTTCAAGCGTAAGCAAGCTTTCAAACGTCACATTCTGACCAAGAAGTCCCCGAAACGTATTCGCCAACTGCGCGGCTGTGTAATGGTTCACGTAAGTGACGTTGCAGCAGTTCGTCGTATGTGCCCATACCTGTAAGGAGAGACTAAATGGCTCGTGTAAAACGTGGTGTAGTGGCGCATAGCCGTCACAAAAAAGTCATGGCTCGTGCAAAAGGCTATTACGGTGCGCGTTCACGCGTGTATCGCGTAGCAGTACAAGCCGTTATGAAAGCCGGTCAATACGCATATCGTGACCGTCGTCAGAAAAAACGTCAATTCCGCGCCCTGTGGATTGCCCGTATCAACGCCGGTGCGCGTCTGAACGGTCTGTCATACAGCCGCATGATCAATGGCCTGAAAAAAGCTCAGATCATCATTGACCGCCGTGTACTGGCCGACATCGCCATGCATGATGCCGTTGCGTTTAGCGCAATTGCACAAAAAGCAAAAGATGCACTGGCCGCGTAAGCGTTGCTAGATCAAGAAAGCCACCGTGAGGTGGCTTTTTTTATGGCTGAAATTATTGAAGATTGTATTGAGTCATAAACTTAGCGATACTCAGATGCCGAACTAAAAGGATGGAAAAAAATATGGCTCATTTAATGTGTGATTCGGTACTTGAGAGAAAAAATTGTCTGTCATCTTTGGTTGAAGGTCATCTGAAAAACTTGGGTCATTCGGCTGAAATTATCAAAAATAAGATGAACTCAGCAGGACATACGGATACAGTTCTGGTTTCCAGTAGCGTGGGACTAGTACATTGTTCTGCCACACCTTCTACCAAATCAAACGCCTATATTCTCGTTGCTGATTTCGATGCGGAAGGTGGACAAGATTATTTGGCAGACAAGGACTGGGTGGCTTTTGGCTGGAACAGAAAAGACAAAACAACATCAATTATGTTTTTATCCGTCGAGGCTGTTCGTAATAAGAGGAGAATGTCCAAGCAAGAAATCATAGCGCTTAGAGATCGTCAATTAAGCATCATCCTTACAAGCGTTTAAGACGATTTTTCACGCACTAGTTTTAATTTTGTGGATACACGATATTTGGTGAGCCGAGGATATCCCCACCATGCAAGACCAAATTCACCTGACCAACCTTCAGCAACGCGCTTATGAGCAGCCTTTACGCTATCTGTATTTCTGGGGGCATACGCAAAAAGGCCAAGCCACCACAAAATCCTGTTTTAGCCAATGGTATCCCGCAGCGTTTACCGTTGACGGTGTGGCTTATCCGACTGCCGAGCATTGGATGATGGTCGGTAAAGCTCGCTTGTTTGATCCTATTTGGATTGAGCGGATTTTAGCCAATCCCGATCCCGCTGCCGCCAAAGCATTTGGCCGTAAGATTAACCATTTTGATCAATCGGTCTGGTTGCAACATCGGTTTGAACTGGTTGTTCAAGGCAATCTCGCCAAGTTCAGCCAACATCCCGATCTCAACGCATTTCTACGATCAAGTGCCGATCAAGTACTGGTTGAAGCTTCGCCAGTTGATCAGATTTGGGGTATTGGTTTGGCCGCATATGATCCACGTGCCGCCAATCCAGCCGAGTGGCGCGGTTTAAACTTATTGGGTTTTGCGCTGATGCGTGTGCGTGAACAGTTAAAATAATGGAGCGATCAACATTGTTGAGTTGATCGCCGATTCCGAATTTACAAACTGTGTGAAAAAGGACAAATTTTATGGCTCAAATCATCCACTCGCCCCAGCCTCTTAACGACATTCAATATCACACGGTATTTCTCGCGGGTACGATTGAAGACGGTCGTAGTGTGGATTGGCAAGCTGCGTTAGTCACTGAGTTGACCGACTTTGAGATCACTATTTTAAATCCTCGACGTGCAGAATGGGATGCATCGTGGGTGCAGTCGATTGATCAGCCACATTTTAGGGCGCAGGTCGAGTGGGAGCTTGCAGCGTTAGAGCGAGCAGACCTTGTGTTTTTGTATTTTGCTGTGGGGAGTCACTCACCGATCTCGCTACTTGAATTGGGTTTGCATGCTCAGTCCGGTAAAATAATTATTGTTTGTCCAGAGGGCTTTTGGAAAAAAGGCAACGTGGATATTGTCGCACATCGTTTTGGCTTGCCTGTGTTTACGAATTTAGAAGCTGGACTCAGATGCCTAAAACAAAAAATTAAAGGATTGCGGCACTTGGCTTGATTCGGCAGATTATTGGCATAAATCCACAGTTTTTCAGCCATCTTCACTGTTTTTGACTAAAAATCCACCTGTGAATCAGGCAAAATACACGCCTGATTTTTTCATTCTTGATTTTTCATTTTTAGACGAGATGCAACCTCATGTCACTGGATAACCTGACTTCCGACGCATTGGCGGCGATTAGCGCCGCGCCCGATCTGGCCACGCTTGATCAAGTGCGGGTGCAGTTTACTGGTAAAAAAAGCCAGTTGACCGAACTCTCTAAAGCGCTGGGCAAACTCGACCCCGAGGAGCGTAAGAGCCAAGGCGCAGCACTGCACCAAGTGCGTGAAGCGATCAACGGTGCGCTGAGCGCAAAACAAACCGCGCTACAGCAGGCTGAACTGAACGCCAAACTGGCCAGCGAAACTATCGACATCAGCCTACCGGCACGTGGTCAGCAACTGGGTACAATTCATCCCGTCACCCAAGTGATTGAGCGGATCAGTCAGTTTTTTATTCAGGCTGGTTTTCAGGTGGCAGAAGGCCCTGAAGTCGAAGACGATTATCATAACTTTGAAGCGCTGAATATTCCGAGCCACCATCCGGCACGTGCGATGCACGATACGTTTTATTTTGATGTGCATCATCTGCTGCGCACGCATACCAGTTCGGTGCAGATTCGAAGCATGCAGGCGGGTGAGCCGCCGATTCGGATCATTTGCCCCGGTCGCGTCTATCGCTGTGACTCGGATCAAACCCATTCGCCGATGTTTCATCAGATAGAAGGCTTGTTGATCACCGAAGACACCAGCTTTGCCGAGCTAAAAGGCTTGATCGTCCAGTTTTTAAACGTGTTTTTTGAAAAAGAACTCAAGGTGCGCTTCCGTCCGTCCTATTTTCCGTTTACTGAGCCGTCGGCAGAAGTAGACATCATGGACGAGCGTGGTCGCTGGCTGGAGGTGTTGGGCTGTGGCATGGTGCATCCAAGTGTGCTGAAAAACTGTGGGATTGATCCTGAGCGTTATAAGGGGTTTGCATTTGGTTTGGGGGTCGAGCGGTTTGCGATGTTGCGTTATAACGTGAACGATCTACGCTTGTTTTTCCAAAACGATGTGCGGTTTTTGCGTCAGTTTGCCTAAACCAGCAGCTTTATTCCAGATTGCAAAATAGGATCGAATCAGATGAAAGTCAGTGAAAGTTGGTTGCGTGAGCTGGTCAATCCAGCCTTAGACAGTGATGCTTTGGCGCATCAGTTGACCATGGCGGGGCTAGAAGTGGATGACAATTCGCCAGTTGCCGTGCCATTTAGCGGCGTGCTAATCGGTGAAGTGCTGACCGTTGAGCAGCATCCGGATGCCGACCGGTTACGGGTGACCACAGTGAATATTGGTGCGGGTGAGCCGCTTCAGATTGTCTGTGGTGCGCCAAATGTAGTGGTTGGTGCGCGTGTGCCAGTGGCGACGGTCGGCGCGGTACTGCCGAACGATTTTAAGATTAAAAACGGCAAGCTGCGTGGTGTTGAATCGAACGGTATGCTGTGTGGGGCATCAGAAATCGGCCTAGAAGATACGGTCGATGGGCTGTTGATTTTGCCGAGTGATGCACCGATTGGGCAGGACATTCGTGCCTATCTGAATTTAGACGATCGAGTGATTGAACTGGGCATTACTCCGAATCGCGGCGACTGCCTGAGTGTGCGTGGCTTGGCGCGTGAGCTGGGTGTTCTGAACCAACTGCCAGTACAAGAGTTACAGGTGGAATCGGTACAAGCGACGACTGAGCTGTCTAAAACCGTACATCTGAATGATGCAGGTTGCCCACGTTATGCCGGTCGGGTGATCAGCGGTATCAATCCGCAAGCGACTACACCTGACTGGATGGCTGAAAAACTGCGCCGTTGTGGTCTGCGTAGTCATAGCCTACTGGTCGATATCACCAACTATGTGCTGTTGGCGTTAGGTCAGCCGATGCATGCGTTCGATTTGGATCAATTGCAGGGCGATCTGACGGTACGCCTGTCAACCGCAGGTGAGCAGCTCAAGCTGCTAAATGAACAACAGGTGACGCTGGATGATGACACACTGTTGATTTGTGACGAGCGTGGCGCGGTGGCGTTGGCAGGGGTGATGGGTGGTTTTGACAGTCGTGTCACTGATACCACGCAGAATATTTTTCTTGAAAGTGCGTTTTTTGCGCCGTTAGCGATTGCCGGTCGGGCGCGGCGTTATGGCTTGCACACCGATGCGTCGCAGCGTTACGAGCGTGGGGTCGATTATCAGTTGCCACTGTTGGCGCTGGAATATGCCACACAGTTAATTGTGCAGTATGCCGGTGGTCAGGTCGGTGCAGTGGTGCTGGCTGAGCGTGCAGCAGATGTGCCGGTACGGGCTGCGATTCACTTGACCTTAGCGCAGACCAGTCGCTTGCTTGGTTTTGCTGTATCGGCTGAGTTTGTGCTGGACAGCTTGCAGCGTTTGGGCATGCAGGTCACGGGTGATGCGTCGGGCTGGACGGTAGTTCCACCATCGCATCGGTTTGATTTAAGCATCGCCGAGGATCTGATTGAGGAGGTGGCGCGGATTTTTGGCTATGACAATATCCCTGTTCGGCTGCCGGTGTTATCGTTGCAATTACAACCAAGTGCCGATCATCTGAGTCTTGCTGGTCTTCGTCAGACGTTAGTCAGCTTGGGCTATCAAGAGGCGATAAGCTTTAGTTTCAGCGATGAAAAGCTTGAGAAAAAGCTTAATCCAGCGGCACAGCCGTTGATGCTGGCCAATCCGATTTCCAGTGAATTGGCCGCGATGCGCACCACACTGTTGTCGAGCCTGATCCCATCGGTGCAGCACAACGTCAATCGTCAGCAAAGTCGGGTGCGTTTGTTTGAAACCGGCTTGCGCTTTACGCCGAGTAGCGAGGGTATTAAACAACTGGCACAGACGCCGACCTTGGCCTTGATTGCGACCGGTAGTCATCTGCCTGAGCAGTGGCATGCCAAGCCAGCAGCAATGGATTTTTATGATCTCAAAGCAGAGATTGAATTGATCTTGTCGGCAGGACGAATCAGTGCGCGTTATACACGCAGCGAGCGGGTATGGTTACACCCTGGCCAAAGTGCCGATATCGTGGTCGATGGTCGGGTGATCGGTTATCTCGGCAAATTGCATCCTGCACTGGCCGATACGCTGGATCTGGGCGAGACGTGGGTGGCTGAGTTGGATCTTGATCCGCTCATGTTGCCGTATGTATCGAATTTTACACAACTATCACGCTTTCCTAGTGTTCGACGTGATATTGCGATTTTAATCAGTGATAAGATTGAAGTCGATCAAATACAAGCATTGATTCGCATGGCAGCGGGTGATCTATTGATCCAAAGCTGGTTGTTCGACGTATATGCAGGACAAGGGATTGGCGCAGGTCAGCGCTCGTTGGCATTTGCCCTATTGTGGCAACATGCTGAACGGACGCTAGAAGACGTGGAAATCAAAGATGGCATGCAGCGAGTCGTCGATGCATTGAGCCAGACTTACAACGCAACATTGAGGGCATCATGACCGCATTGACCAAAGCCGAGATGGCTGACCACCTAAGCGAAAAAACTGGATTGAACCGCCGCGACGCCAAACAACTGGTGGAGTTGTTCTTTGATGAGATTCGACTAGCACTCGTTGCGGGGGAGCAAGTCAAGCTGTCCGGTTTTGGTAATTTTGAGCTACGCGATAAGCGCCAGCGGCCAGGCCGTAATCCGAAGACGGGTGAGGAGATTCCAATCACCGCCCGCCGCGTCGTGACCTTCCGTGCTGGTCAGAAATTCCGGCAACGCGTTGAATCTGAGCGTGATAATCAAGGATAAGGGCTGCGTAACGTCGCCGTGCAAAATAGGCAGCTACCGCCATTTTGCACAATGCGCCATGGCTGGTGCTGATTAGGCTGTGGCGAAATTCGTTGGCAAAATGTCAAATCATCCTAATCTGAAGACGTAAAAAAAGAGGCTAAAAGCCTCTTTTTTATCGGTAGGGTTAAACCCTAGCCGTATTACTGTGCAGCAGGTGCGGCTGGAGCAGCAGTTGCGTCAGCAGCAGGAGCGGCCATCGCGTCAGCAGCAGGAGCAACAGCGGCATCAGCACTTGCCATTGCAGCGTCAGCAGCAGCAGTGGCACTGGCAGCAGCATCGGTCGCAGCAGCAGCAGCGGTGTTCGCAGCATCAGCAACTTCTGCAGTAGCAGCATCGGTCGCAGCAGCAGCAGCATCAGTTGCAGCAGCAGCGGCTTGAGCAGCGCTGTCTTGAGCAGCAGCAGCAGCGTCTTCGGCTTGTTCGGCTTCTTGCTTCTGGCAACCGGCAAACGCCAGAGTAGTAGCAATGGCGGCAGCAATAGCGATTTTCTTGAATTGCATGGTCTTACTCTCACAAAAAAGAGGATTATAAACAACCAACGGTTAATCCGTACACTTATACCACCCGTATTCACAGCGGTACATCGCGCAAATACGGCAGCCGAAGGACTAGACTAAATGGCGACGCAATCCTAGCATTGCATTTAGGAAAAAGCTATGCCACTTCTCAAGCATCCGCATATTTTTTGTAAAAATATACGGTCATCTCCGCGATTATTCAGTATGGGGTCAGTCATTCGAGACAAATACCACACGGTCGGTGTCGTTTTGACTGGCCAATATCAATGCATCTTGCATTCTTTGGATTAACACCTCAAGCGAACTGTTTTCAAGCGGCACACGCAAGACGGCATAATGCAGCATCGGCGCATGGTTATCCGTGCTGAGGTATTGCTGCAACGCTTGTGCCAATAAAAATGCACCATGATCACTGGTGTCACATAATAAAATGGCCAGATGACACTGATCATAACGCACCATTAAATCACTTTTGCGTAACCGTTGTGCCACATAAGCACACAAAGCTTGTAGGGTTTCAGTATGAATCATTGATTTTTCGGGCAATCGAATCATCAATAAAGATAATGGGATACGATTGCGCTGATGATAGGGCAGTAAATACGTGAAGCCTTCTTTTAATACTGAAAAATAAGGCAGTCCAGTTTGTGGGTCAGTGGCATGTGAGCCGCTGGCAATATTGGGCTGCTGTAGACGGAAACTCATCAATAAGGCCAGTAGTGCCAAAATACCTTGTAAGGTATGAATCGGCATGGGCTGGCTATCTGCCAGCGTGTCATGCCAATACGCACTCAACAGCCCAACACCGAGCAATAATGCCGCGAACAGCAATAAACCAAACGCCCGATAGCCTACCAACGCGCCACTTAACATGACCAACGGCACGGTAAAACCCAGCATGGCATTATTCGGTAATAGCCAAAGTAAACAAATACTCAAGCCAAGATCGAGCAGATGTGTGGCTTTGGCCATGCTTGCTGTGGCAGATTTAATGGTTGCTAAACCCAATAACAAACTGCTGCTGGCATAGATCAAGACACCCACCAGCAGTAGGCTTTGATTGGCAGCATCAGCGTCGCTCGTCTGATTGATTGCCCAAAAAATAGCCATCGCAACGGCAAGTCGTAGCAGGCTCAACGAGCCGTGTAAAACCAGTGTGGTTTGGCGCTGTTCAGGCAGTTTGTATTCAAGCATGGTAGGCATAAATGACAACCAATCAAGTCAAAATTCGGAGGGTGACGGGTGGGTCATGCGAGATGACAGCGCCTATCATATTGAAAAATTACAACACACTTGGCGAATTTTCGCTGTATTGATCAGACGAAACCAATCTTTTTAGGGTGTGGCCTGTGGTCTGTGGCGAATATATCGCCCAAACCGTGATGGGTTTGGGCGGAATTATAGAGGCATGCGCAACAGCCGAGTGTTGAACCTGCCGATCATGCTGAGGTTGCTGTGACTTGAGATGAGTAAGCTCAAGCCACGTTGGGAGCGCGGTTTAGGTCGAGGCCTTGCGCTTCATTTGCTCAAAGAAGTCATCATTGGTCTTCGAGTCTTTCATCCGATCTAGCAGAAATTCAATCGCTTGTAGCTCATCCATCGGATAGAGCAATTTGCGCAGAATCCAGACCTTACGCAAAGAATCCTCGTCCATCAGACGTTCTTCGCGGCGTGTACCGGATTTTTTGATATTAATCGCAGGGAATACACGTTTTTCGGCGATTCGACGTTCAAGGTTGATTTCTTGGTTGCCGGTGCCTTTGAATTCTTCAAAGATCACTTCGTCCATCTTGCTGCCGGTATCAATCAACGCCGTAGCAATAATGGTCAAGCTGCCGCCTTCTTCGATATTGCGTGCTGCACCAAAGAACCGCTTCGGCCGCTCAAGCGCATGTGCGTCAACACCGCCGGTCAACACCTTGCCTGAGCTAGGTACGACCGTGTTGTAGGCGCGCGCCAGACGAGTGATCGAGTCGAGCAAAATCACCACGTCTTTTTTGTGTTCAACCAAGCGTTTGGCTTTTTCGATTACCATCTCCGCCACTTGGACGTGGCGGGCAGGCGGTTCGTCGAAGGTCGAGGCCACCACTTCGCCGCGCACTGTGCGCTGCATTTCGGTCACTTCTTCAGGACGCTCGTCGATCAGCAGGACGATGACGTAAGAGTCAGGGTGATTGCGAGTGATTGATTGTGCCAAGCTTTGCAACAGCATGGTCTTACCGGCTTTCGGCGGTGCAACCAAAATCGAACGTTGGCCTTTACCAATCGGTGCAATCAGATCAACCACACGGCCAGTTAAATCTTCAGTCGTGCCATTACCGAGTTCCATCACCATGCGTTCGGTCGGGAATAGCGGTGTTAGGTTTTCAAATAAGATTTTATTCCGCGCACTTTCAGGCGTGTCGTAATTAATATGATTGACTTTTAATAATGCAAAATACCGCTCACCTTCTTTAGGTGGTCGAATCGTGCCATTAATGGTGTCGCCAGTGCGTAAATTAAATCGACGAATCTGGCTCGGACTGACATAAATGTCATCAGGCCCCGCCAAATAAGATCCTTCAGACGAGCGTAAAAAGCCAAACCCATCGGATAAAATCTCAAGCACGCCGTCGCCGTAAATTTCTTCACCGTTGCGGGCATGGGTTTTTAAAATGGCAAAAATAACGTCTTGCTTGCGATTACGAGCCATGCTTTCAAGGCCCATATGTTCGGCAATCTTAACCAATTCGCCAATTGGTTTTTTCTTCAGTTCAGTCAGGTTCATAGACAAGTTCAGAATAGGAAATACATGATGAGGAGATTGCAGGTGCAGCCGAGCATGATGAAACATAACGCAGCACAGGAACAGCACGTGTCACTGGTGGCAATCGACAAAAGAACGGTGCATGAGCAATAAACGGAGGTCGAATGACCTGATCAACGAGTTTGGCAGAACTGCAAACCGCTAATACATCGAAAAGCTTGTTTTCTGAGCGAGTAATATAAGAGCGACCGCTGTGGTTTGTCAATGCTTTGGCGAGATTCACCGATAAACAACTCAAGCCCGTATTGTGGCTGAGTGGTTTATCGGGAGTGGTATGACGTTAGATATTTTGGTCAATAAACGCGGCGAGCTTTGAACGTGGTGCTGCGCCGACTTGTTGCGCGGCCGCTTCACCGTTTTTGAAAATAATCAAAGCGGGAATATTGCGGATGTTGTACTGCACCGCAGTTTCCTCGCAACTGGTGACGTCAACTTTGACGATTTTGAGTTTGCCGTCGTATTCGCGTGCCAAGTCTTCGAGTACCGGCGCGATGGCTTTACATGGCGCACACCAGCTTGCCCAAAAGTCAACCAGTACTGGCACGTCAGATTGCAGTACGTCAGCGTTAAAGTTGCTGTCAGTGGTGTTGATGATATCGGACATGAGTGTCTCCAAAAGTCTTGACTGTCCCCAAATGGGTCAGGTTCAGGCAAATAAATGTGGGGCGATCAGCCCCGTTTTCAAGGTCTGATCATAGCAATCTCTACGCAGATCCGCTGCATTGTGTGTGGGGTTTTGTTGAAAAAAATCTGTTCGATGTGCTGGTTTGCACTTTTTGGGTCAGCAGTGGCTGGCTGTGGTGCACCAAATGCACAGGATTGACCCCTGTTCGGCAGGGATCGTTGGCACTGCGCGGGTGGATAAGGGTTTGAAAAAAGAGCTTGAGCGTATACTATCGGGACTGATTCGTGTGCGCTGTTCAGTGGCAGCAGATGCTGTGGTTCACTGAGTCAGGTCTGGTTCGATATTATTTGGTTTGAGTGACTCATGTCTGATTTTTTGCCTGAAGAAGAATTGCTTGCTGCAATTGATATGGGGTCAAACAGTTTTCATTTGGCGGTGGCGCGGCTGGATCACGGCGAGGTGCGCAAAGTCGCGTCGATGTCGGAGAAGGTGCAGCTTGCGGCGGGTTTAGATGAGCGGAATTTTTTGAGTGAAAGCGCGATGCAGCGCGGGTTAGATTGCCTCAGTCGCTTTGTGGCACGCTTAGATGCAGTGCCGCCGTCGCGCTTACGGATTGTGGCGACCAATGCGCTGCGCCAAGCCGAAAATTCGCAGGTGTTTATTGAGCGGGCAATGCAGATTCTGCCAAAGCCAATTGAGATCATTGCGGGGCGTGAAGAGGCGCGGCTGATTTATTTGGGCGTCTCACAGACCATGGCGGATCAAGGTCGGCGTTTGGTGGTGGATATTGGCGGTGGTTCGACCGAGTTTATTATTGGTGAGGCGTTTGAGCCAATTCATACTGAGTCGTTGCAGATGGGCTGTGTGGCCTATAGTCAGGCGTTTTTTGCCGATGGGCTGATCACGCCACAGGCGTTTGAGCGTGCCATCGCGGCGGCGCGTAAAGAGGTGATGGCGATTGCGACGGCGTACTGTGAAACCGGCTGGGACAATGTGGTCGGCTCTAGCGGGACGATTAAGGCGGCTCGACAGATCTTATTGTCGCAAGGTTGGAGTGACGAGCAAGAGCGTTTAACACGCCGTGGTTTGCTGAAGTTGCGTGATCAATTGCTCAAATATTCGCATGTCGATGAGATTGCCTTTGAGGGTTTACGCGAGGATCGTAAAGCGGTGTTGCCCGCTGGCTTGGCGATTTTGTTGGCGGTGTTTGAGGCGCTAGATCTCCAGCAGATGAGCTATTCGGATGGTGCGCTGCGGGAAGGCGTGATGTACGACTTGCTGGGACGGTTCCGGCATGAGGATGTACGTGATCGCAGTGTGCAGGCGATGATGGCACGTTACTACGTCGATGTGCGGCAGAGCGAGCGTGTGGTACAGATGGCACGGCAGTTGTTTGAGCAGGTGCGGGTTGACCTTGCACTTGATGATGAAGATGGCGATTTGTTGCGCCGTGCGGCCTATCTGCATGAGATTGGCTTGGCAATCAGTCATGGCGGTTATCACCGGCATGGGGCGTATTTGTTGCAGCATTCGGATGTGCCCGGTTTTTCGCAGGTGGATCAAGCACGGTTGTCGCTGTTGGTTGGTCAGCATCGGCGCAAGTTGCGTGAAGAGGCGCAGGTGCAGGTGATGCGTTCCGGCGGGCTGCGTTTGCAGGCGTTGTGTTTGCTGTTGCGATTGGCGGTGTTATTGCATCATAGCCGCAGTGATCAGCAGTTGCCGCCAATACAGTTGAGTACGTCGGGTGCGGATCAGTGGCAGTTAAGGATTGCGGGGATGGCGACCGATTGGCCGCTGTTGGTGGCTGATTTGCAGGATGAAACCCAGCAGTGGGCAAATTGGTCGGTGCAGTTACGGGTGAATATGGATCAGTTGGCATGAATCAACACGCGACCCATCAGTCTTCGGCCGCTTGGCGCACGGTACAGATCGCGCGTCATCCCGAGCGGCCGTTATTTTTAGATTACGTCAGTTCGTTATTTACTGAGTTTGATGCGCTGCACGGTGATCGCTTGTATGGTGATGATGATGCGTTAATTGGTGGTTTGGCGCGCTTTGATGGTCAGCCGGTGATGGTGATCGGTCAGCATAAAGGCCGGAGCACCCGTGAGCGGATTCAGCATAATTTTGGTATGCCGAATCCTGAGGGCTATCGTAAGGCGTTGCGTCTGTGTCAGATGGCCGAGCGCTTTGGCTTGCCGGTGTTGACCTTTATTGATACCCCTGGTGCTTATCCC
>JBAQKP010000105.1:0-1536 GCA_049301135.1 Moraxellaceae bacterium
AATATCCTGTGTTTTAGTTGTTTTATAAATGCGTCGGCCTTCTTTGATGATTAGATGCAATACTTTTTGTGGTCCCCCCTTGTTACACAGAGTACCTATATTGGTCGTTGTTAAATCGCTGGTTCGATATGCTTCAACGTGTCCATTCGCCTTTACCAATTTGTATAATTTTTGAAATACACTTAATCCAAAATTAGGAATATGGCACCCCAAATCGATATACACATGTGATTTATGTAAATATTCATCGACAAAGACGGTTTTTACACGAGCAGAAGGCTTGCTTTTTTGAAAAATAAATGCATCGACGCGACCCTGAATATGAAATAGTTTGAACGTTTCCTCTGCACCATAGACGCGAATATATCGAAAATTTCCACCGGCATCTCGAAACATCTGGTTCATTGGTGTGTTTGCTTCTCTATACGACGGTGGACAAATGAACGACAGAAACCCATTATTTGACAATAATTGGAGCGAATGCTTTGTAAAGGCAATATGTGTTCTTTTTTGACCCAACAACCCCGTCCCACCAATATTGTATGGTGGATTACCGACAATACAGTCAAATTTAGTGGGCCAATGCAACTCGTTGCCAAATTTCAAAAAATCTCCAGTATGAATATTTATTCCGCCGTTGGGGTCAATGCGATGAAAAAGTGAAACACATTGTTTTACACTCTCTTTATTGAATTCCACCATATATATCATATTTTTCAAAATGTGTGCCGATCGTTGTCTATCATTTTTTATAGACGATTTTAGACCAGCCATTAACTTAAAATACAAAATTGCGGGAAATTGACCTAATCCACATGAAGTGTCAAGCCACTTTAGGTTGGGGTTTTTCCATACTGGTTGCGGAAACTCACTAAATATTTCGTCAATCATACTGGTTGGTGTAAATACTTCACCCAAATTGGATTTATTTGTTTTGTCATTTTCTCGGGCTTTTATTTCTCCGAAATAATCTCGTATGTCTGATTCCGACATATAATATATTAATACAAAAGAAATTTATGATTTCTTCCAGCAATACGTAAACTCTTGGTATGTATTGCCGCCTGAAGTCGGCAACGGAATCTTGTGTGCAATTGGTCCGAGCACTGGCTTGCAAACGCGTTCGTATATTTCTTCATTGACATTTATGCAATACCACCCTCCTCGCGCCATATGCTTGTATGTCTGCGTAAACACTGGAATATAGAACCGAGCATCCCAGTCGTTTTTGTCCGCGTAAACATTCATGTGACTATACGTCTCAATGCCGTAATACGGGGGTGATGTTAGCACGAAATTATACTTGAGTTTCGAGTAATCCACCGTCGTTGCGTCCTTGAAAATCAACTCAACATGGGTGGGCGAATATTTGGACAACAGTGTCTTTATTTTATTGATTGGCGCCCGCAAATTCGTATTGAGGTCGATGCCAATGTACGTTTTCGCATTCACTGCACACGCACCCACCAAACGGCCGCCAAAGCCCATGGTGAAATCGAGGATTTTCAGACTAGTCGTGTTTGTGTGTATCTTGTA
>JBAQKP010000106.1:0-3648 GCA_049301135.1 Moraxellaceae bacterium
GGTCAGTTTAACGCTGGGAATCCCACAAAAATCTAAGATGCTTTGTGTATTCTCAGAACCATTGTTGACGAGACTACCGCGCGTAATCTCAATACTACGCGGGGTCAGCTTTAGGTTATCACCGCAAGTCATGCCCAATACCGCAGCTTGAGTCGCCGTGTTGTTTTCAAACGCCACGTCTTCGGCGTTCAGCGAAGACTGTGAACCCTCGAGGAACAGCGCACCACCTGACATAGTGGCACTGTTATTACGCAAAATTACCCGTCGCAGTGACAGACTCGCACCCACCAGAACTGCACCACCGCGCTGACGATCCGCACTAATCGCTTCACCACCCTCAATAATCAACTCTCGCAAGGTGAGATTGCTACGGCTGATTGCAGTATTAAACGCACGGCTGTTGGTGGGACGAATCACGGTACTGAGCGGCACACGGGCATCGTACAAACCTGTGATCGCGTCGCGTTGATTAATGTCGATACTGTTTTTACCGATAATAATCAGCGCACTCTTAGGCAGTAGCTCACCACGCGTCAGCACATACTCGCCCGCTTTGAGCTGAATTTCATCGGTATCAAAGCGCTTGCCGGCACTACAGCCACCGTAGGCCAGCTTTAATTCTGACGCTTTAATCGCTTCACGCAGCGAACATGCTGCACTGTTTTCGCCGTCTTCATCGAAGAGGGTGGTCACATCAATCGTTGCTGCATAGGCTGAAGTCATCAACCCGCTAATCACTAGCGATAACGCTGTACGACGAATCATCAGCACGCTCCCTGTTGTTTTGTCTTGTATTTTTGTGTTTTCCGGCGGGCGATTGCCACCAAGCCAAACAAACCGAATAACCCAACCCAGCCAAATGCACCACCGGCCAGATCCACTTTACGATTGCTATCTCCAGCAACGGGCTCTTGCACAATCGTGGTTTCGATGTTGATTTTTTGATCATTTGCGCCATCAGAAAAACGGCTGGTGGTGGTCACCACATCATAATTAAACCGATCCACCCCATGAAAGTTACTACTTGGTCGATAAGTAATCTCACCATTTTGCTCAAGCGTCATCAGGCCTTTTTGTGGGGCTTTGACATAGGTTAAACAGCCTTCTAACCAAACACCGCCGTCAGGCTGACGATTTTGAAAAATGCTAGGGCAGACTTCGGCTGGAATCAAATCACCATCGCCCAGTAGAGCCGCCAGACTAAGCCTGGCAACGCCGCCGAAGCGAATATCCAAGCCGTTTACTTTACGATTGCTGTCGATCACCAATTCAATCGCACCAATATCACATAAGGTACGCTCAAAGCTGCGCTGATCATTCTGAGTACAGGTCAATGCCTGCTGAATCGCGCTGATATTACGGCCTTTGTTGACGATTTTAGATTCGTTCAAGCTTGTATATTCAGTCAACAGCCGTGGACGCAGATAAGGATTGAACACTTCTGTGCCATCTTGTAGTTCAACAGAGGTAGTTGCGACGGGCTGTGGCCGACACAATAGACCACGCGCGGGCGGTTTGGCACACTGACCATCGACTTGCTCGGCAAACAACGTCGTATCGCCAGTGCCACTGATTTCAATCAATGAGGTCTGCAACGTCGGTGACGACGGGCGATCACAGCCACTAATAAACAATATGTTATTCAGATGGGTTTTATCACCGCTATTGAACTGGCAATCAAACTGCGTATTGCCTGCAACAATACTATTGGCAAGGTTTGCACCGCCACGCGGCGCAATAAAGCGTACACCAGCACGGTTATCCACCAGCGTGGTGTTATTGATCACAATGCCTTCACGCAGGTCGATCACTGCGGCATCGTTTTGATAAAACGTACTGTCTAACACCGCACCTGAGCGTGTGGTCACCACGGCTACATCTACGCCAGCAGCATCTTTCTGCTCTATCCCTTGACGCACATGTAGCACGACGCCATCAGAGCCTGCGGGCACGCTGTTTTGACTCAGATAACTGCCACCAATGGTAAAACGTGGCCGCTCAAAAGACAGAGCTGCGCCATTCTCCCCCGCATGGTTGTTTTGCATATCCACGATGGTCAGCGTCACACTCGCTTGTGGCGTGGTGCTGTACACCGCACCACCAAGCAGTCCGGCACGCCCACCACTGACACGCAAGCTGCTTAACAGCAAACTCTCGTTATTACTGATAATGCCGCCGTTGGTCTCACAGACGCGGCTGGTATCTGTTTTAGCGCAGCCTTCAAGATTGACCTGCTGAATCACCACCGTCTGTATCGAGGTGGCTTCAGGGCTGGCATCATTAATATCAAATAAACGATGCGCACCAACCGCACGAATGACCGGATTATTTACCCCTAACCGATCGCTGCTATTGCCGACGTCATCACTGCGCACGGTTAATGAGCGCTCGATACGCACCTCGCGCTCTAGCAAATAGGTTTTACCAAATGGCAAATCGATAATCGGCGCATAAAACACATCAGAAACCGCGTCTTTACCACCGCAGCCACCAAACCCTTCAGTGCTATTGAGCAAGTCTTTATAAATTTTTTTATTTGGGTCAGCAGGATCGGTAATCATCTCGCCATTGATTAACTTAATCGCTTCACGCAGCGAGCAAGCACTCGGATTCGTGCCGTCTTCGTCAGCAGTCGTAGTTACAATGATATTAGCACTGTAGGCATGACTCGCCATACAAAGCAGACTCAGGCTGATTGTACGCTTGAGCATAAACGCGAACTCCTAAAGCGGGCGTTATTGTTTTAGGTTGGCCAAAACGGTGCGGCCAACGACGCCCCACACTCCATGGCAGGGGCTTACTGTCGCATACCTCAACCAGTCAGACAAGCAGTTTTCAGTGACTAGCCGACTGACTGTCGATCAGACTCAACACCTGACGGATCATAGACGCTGACGGTTTACGGCGTTGTGCGTGAAAAAAACTCTCTAACTGACCGAGAATTTTGAGCATTAGACCGGCCTGATGTGGGCCATGCTGTAGAATATGCTCGATAATCTGCGGCTCAAAATGCCAGCCGCGCCGCTTTAATGCCGCCGCCAATAGTGCCTCACGATCTGCAAAATGATCGCCATTTGGCAACTGAAAACACGCCGCTTGTGACAGGCGCGACATCAGATCCGGCAGTTCAAGCTGTAAAGCTTGCGGGGGTAAGCGTGAGGCAAAGATCAGTTGCCCTGCGCCAGCACTACCGCGATTAATCAAATGAAAAATCGCCTCCTGCCAATGCGACACGCCACGAATGGCCTCCAGATCATCCAGCGCGACCAAATCAAAACTTTCTAAGGCGGCCAGCGCCTCCGTCGGCGCGTCCAGCAGCTCAATCAGTGAAACCTGAATCGCACTGCGCTGCATGTCTTGGTAAGATTCACAAATCGCCGAGAGCAAATGTGACTTGCCGCTGTCTGCTTCACCGTACAAATAGACCCGCTGCAACAAACCAGCGTGCAGTTGTCGAACTGCATCAATCACCGCGACCCAACCCGGTCCTGCAAAATCTGCAATCTGTGCATCTGGCCGTGAATCAATCGACAGGCTCAGTTGACGTATCATCAGCGTTCCCTCGTTGGCTGGTCGATGGGCTGAACCGGCTCAGACTCTAATTTTTTTGGCGCGCCCGCATATAATGCGCTGGCCTCATAACTGTGA
>JBAQKP010000107.1:0-5663 GCA_049301135.1 Moraxellaceae bacterium
CCTCAAGCCAGACCCCGATCAATCCAAAGATCAACGCCACCGCACCCAGTACAAACGCGACGGGATAGCCGGTCAGCAGCAGCAGAAACAAGCTTAAAAACATAAACGGTGCAAGGTAGCCGGTATCAGTCATGATTAGCAGGTTCCACAATCACAGCTATCGTGTGCGCGGGTGTAGTGCGCAGTTGTTGTATTTTACGCGCTATATCGGCCAAGGTTTGTAGAATCAATAGCATAAAACCGAGTGGAATCAGCGCCCAGACCGGCCAGCGCAACAAGCCACCAGCATCAGCGGACATTTCACCGGAGATAAACTGTGCAATCGTGTGTTGCAGGCCGAGCCACATCAACACGCCCGCCAACGGCAGTAACACCAGACTATGCCCGACCAGATCGACCCAAATCCGCGTGCGTGCCGACCAGCGTTTTGACAATACATCGACCCGCACATGCTGATCTTGTTGCAGTGTCCAGCCCGCTGCCAATAAAAAAATCAGCGAAAACAAATACCACTGTAGCTCTAGTAAGGCGTTCGAGCCACTATTGGCACTACGAGCTAAGGCAGTGACCACGGCGAGCAGCGTGATCACCAGCACGGCTGCCGCACTTAGCCAACCTGCCCGGCGATTGAGTTGGTCAATTCGAAACAAAAGCTTAGACATGGTCAACTGCCGCCCAAAAAACATGCGCAGATTATTCAATAGTCATTCGGTAAAGGCCAGTCGAATTTTGGCTGATCGCGTGTGGTGATCACGCTAAGTGCTGGTTTGAGGGGGTTAAGAGGAGCGTGTCCGTTGCAACCCGCGCAAACCTGCCAATAACAGCAGATGCAGCAACAAGCTACTGACCACAATAAAACCGATTACCCCCATAAAAAACTCACGCGGCATCAGATACCATGAGATATCAGCGCGATCGGTACGCCATAACTCATTATTAAACAATAGCGGATGGAAAATATGCATCCAAAAATATTGAAAAAATGGCATGATGAACAGGCAAGCCAGCAACAAACCCAGACTTAATTTAAGGCTGTGCTGTACATATTGTTGGTAGCGTCGTGCTGAATCCGGTCGCCACAGATCATAGCCAATCCAGAGCAGCGCCAGCACGAACAATCCGGCTGCTAGATCATACATGCCGCGCACTTCAAGCATGTGCAGATTTTCTTTATGTGACCACGGCGGGAATAAGCGCGGCGTTTGATGCTGTAGAAAATCAGTCAGTTGTTGCATCGACTGTTGCGCAAACGATGCACTGAGTAATTCACAGCGCGGATTGATCGGACAGTACAACTGATAGGCATAGGGCGTGTAGACCGTCAGTGCCAACGGCAGACACACCAACACATACAGCAATAAGAGCGGCATCACGCCGGTTTTAATACATGAGCTGAGCGACTTTACACTGGTGTGACTCATGTTGAGTACTGCCGTGTTGGCCGCTGGGTCATCCGGCACAGCAACTCATAGCCGAGTGTGCCTGCCGATGCGGCAATTTGATCAACCGAGGGTGAATCACCCCACAAGCAGACCGTTGTTCCGTTTGGAATGGGCTGCGGCAAGTCAGTCAGATCAAGCAGCAGCATGTCCATACTGACGCGGCCAATCACCGGCACCAACTGACCTACAATCCGTGCCACTGCACCTTGTGCGGTGCGCGGATAGCCATCTCCGTAACCAATCGCCACCACCCCGACCCGTGAGGGGCGCTGCGCCGTCCAGCGTGAACCGTAGCCCACCGCATCACCTATCGCCAGATCATGCTGCACCATCAAGACCGACTCGACCGTCATCACGGCTTGTAATCCCAGTTGTGCGGCGCTGCGTTGCTCAAATGGCGAGCTGCCATACAGCATAATCCCCGGCCTGACCCAATCCCCCTGTAAGGCTGGCCAAGCGATTAAAGCCGCAGAGTTACAGCGTGATGTTTCGATTGGGGCGAGTTGTTCAGCAAGACCAGCAAAAATCGCCGTTTGTTCAGCATTTAGTGGATGTTCGGGTTGGTCAGCGTTGGCATAGTGCATGGTTAAAATCAGCCGGTAACCAACGGCGCGCAGTTGTCGCGCCGCCGCGAGCAGGGCAGCGGGCGATAGTCCCAAGCGATTCATACCGGCATTGAGTTTTAGCCAAATGGTCGCACCAGCCACCACATGCTGTAATGCCCACGCGACTTGATCCGCCTGATGAATCACGCATTGTGCACTGATCTCAGCAGCACGCTGCCATTCGGTTAGGCTAAACGCCCCTTCCATGATCACAATCGACCGTGTGGTCAGTTGGCGTACCTGTTCAGCTTCCGCCAAAAATGCCACCCCAAAAGCATCGGCATCGGCCAGCGCTTGCACCGCAAACGCCAAGCCATGCGCGTACGCATCGGCTTTGACCATGCAGAGGATTCGGCTCTGCGGTGCGATTTTCTGGACACGTTGTAGATTATGTTGTAGCGCGGTCGCGCTGAGAGTGATGCGGGTATCCCGCATGGCGCACCTTCCTGCTTTAAACGTATGAATCATCAAGCATCAGTACGACGAGCCTTATTCCTCATCATCAGGACGGTAATACTCTGGGGCAAGATTGGTAAATCGGGTAAAATGCCCTTGAAATGCCAAACGTACCGTACCAATCGGCCCATTACGTTGCTTGCCGATGATGATCTCCGCCGTCCCCGCGTCCTTCGATTCTTTATTATAAACTTCGTCGCGATAAATAAACATAATCAAATCGGCGTCCTGCTCAATCGCGCCCGACTCGCGTAGATCCGACATGACTGGCCGTTTGTTCGGGCGATTTTCCAAACTGCGGTTGAGCTGTGACAGTGCAATTACCGGACAACTCATTTCTTTGGCCAGCGCTTTTAAGCTACGCGAAATCTCCGAAATTTCGTTGACCCGATTATCACCACTACCGGGTACACGCATCAGTTGCAAATAATCGACCATAATTGCGCCGATTTTGCCGCCGTGCATTTTGGCAATGCGCCGACAACGTGAGCGTAGCTCGGTGGGTGGTAGGGCAGATGAATCGTCGATATACAGCAGTTTATTCTGTAGCTGTCCCATCGTACTGGTCAGGCGTACCCAATCCGCTTCGTCCAAACGCCCTGAACGCAGTTTGCCTTGATCAATCGCCCCAAAGGACGAAATCAAACGGGTTGCCAGCGAATCGGCGGGCATTTCCATTGAGAAAACAACGGCGGGTAAATTGCTATTAAACAACACACTTTCGACTAGATTCATCGCGAAAGTGGTTTTCCCCATCGACGGGCGCGCCGCGACGATGATCAGATCGCCTTTTTGCATACCAAAGGTTTTGTTGTCTAATTCAAGAAAGCCCGTCGACAAACCAGTAATGGCACTGTCATTTTTTTGCAGTTCTTCAACCTTATGAATGACGGTTTTCAGTACACTGTTAATCGCCAAAGGGCCACTTTCGGTTGAGCGATTGTTGTGTTGTTCGGTGATCGAAAAAATCCGGCCTTCAATCTCATCCAAAATATCATTCACGCCGCGACCTTTTGGATCGTAGGCCGATTGCAGCATGTCGTTGCCGACTTTGATCAGATCACGCAGTACCGACAGTTCACGGACTTTTTCGGCATAAGCAGATAGGTTAAATAAGCTGGATGGGCTTTCGGCCAGTAATTTAACCAAATAATCTTGGCCACCGATTTCCTTCAAAAAATGCTGGCCTTCCAGCCAGTCACTGACCATCACTGCATCATATGGCATGTTGGCTGAAGCCAGATTGCTGATGGCTTGGAAAATCAGCCGGTGTCGTTGCACATAAAAATCCGACTCGTTCAGCACTTCGCTGACCTGATCCCACGACTCTGCAATCGACATCAATGCTGCCAGCACCGCTTGTTCCATGTTCATGCTGTGCGGCGGCGCGCGTAGCTCGCGCTGTGCCTCTGCCGCAAGTGTCGGCTTACGGTCTTGCGTGGTGCGGTCTCGCATACTGATAAATTCAGGCATGTTCAAAGTCACCTGTGGGTCAAACGGTCGGATAGCACACAACAAATGGCGATACAAAAGCACAACGTCGGCAGATCGCCCCAAGCCAGTGGTGCTAGGGTCGGCTGCGGTTGTCAGTTAAATCGCGAGGATAAAAAAAGGGTACGCGCTAGGCATACCCTTTGCAACACCTGTCCGTCTAATAGCAAGGCTTTAGCGGTTAGGTGTTGGATTTGTTGAGCAATATTTATTGCTCAACACGTGTTCAGTAATGCTTACTCTGCAATAATGGTCACTTGTACTTCGGCGGTGACATCATGGTGCAGTTGGACTGCGATGAAGTATTCGCCAGTATTGCGCAGTGCGCCGTTTGGCAAGCGAACTTCAGTGCGATCCACTTCAAGGCCAGAGGCGGTCAGTGCATCAGCGATGTCGCGTGTGCCGATAGAGCCGAACAGTTTGCCTTCATCGCCAGCTTTGGCGGTGATGACCACGTTGACTTCGCCCAGTTGCTCAGCACGTTGCTGTGCAGAAGCCAGCAGGGCAGCTTCTTGACGCTCAAGCTCAGCGCGACGAGCTTCGAACGCAGCAGAGTTGGCTTCAGTGGCTGATACGGCTTTACCTTGAGGGATTAGGAAATTACGACCGTAGCCTGATTTAACAGATACTTTGTCGCCTAATGCGCCGAGGTTTTTAATGCGTTGTAACAGGATAACGTCCATGGATCACCTCACTGATGATTGTCGGTGTAAGGGATCAAGGCGAGGTAGCGAGCTTGCTTGATTGCAAGTGCCAATTGGCGCTGATAGCGTGCCTTGGTACCGGTGATACGGCTAGGAACAATTTTACCGTTTTCGGTAACGTATTGCTTTAGCGTTTCAAGGTCTTTGTAGTCGATGTAAACGGTGTTCTCAGCGGTAAAGCGGCAGAACTTACGACGACGGTAGAAACGTGCCATCTTGATCTCCTTAAGCGTCTAATGACTGATGAGAGGCATCATCGCTGCGTGATGCTTTACGCGCACGCTTCTCTTCAGCACTCTTGGCCAACAGTGATTCTTCAGTGATGGCGGCATCACGACGAATGATCAGGCTACGGATGATGGCATCGTTGTAGCGGAACAATTCTTCCAACTCATCCAAGGTTTGCTGACCACATTCGATGTTCATCAAAATGTAGTGAGCTTTATGGATTTTGTTGATTGGGTAAGCCAGTTGGCGACGACCCCAGTCTTCGAGGCGATGGATTTGGCCACCGGCTTCTTTGATTTGGGTCAAATAACGCTCAACCATGCCAACGACTTGATCGCTTTGGTCTGGATGAACCAGTAGTACAACTTCGTAATGACGCATGATCGCTCCTTACGGGTTAGGCAGCCCTACGCACAATGCGAAGAGCAAGGAGTTACGACATCGACTAAAACGGCCGTGCCGCATCGCAAAAAATGCGAAGGGCAGATTCTAGCTGGGTTTATTCAGCGAAGCAATCAGTATCGGCGTTCGTTGTGATTTGCCTAGATTTTATACCGATTGATCGGTGGAGAGCTGTTCTGGGCGGGCATCCACTACCAATGTTTTGGCCAGTCGATCATGTAAGCTGATTCGTTGCTCTGAAAACAGCATCATGCCCAAATCCGCCAATAACACCACAATACCAAGCATTGGTAGGTTATAACCCAAGTTGATCAGCAGGGTTCTAATCACAAAGC
>JBAQKP010000108.1:0-3543 GCA_049301135.1 Moraxellaceae bacterium
GGTGAATTGATATTCAGTACAATTGCTTTGCTGGTTTCGGCCTCGAAGGCTTGATTGAGTGATTCAATCACATCATCGCTATGCACGCCACGATCACCACCGATTTCGCCTTGAATATCAATGATAGCCAAATGCGCCACACTCGGCGCAACACCCAACTGCGTCTGGTCACCGCTACTACAGCCACGCCCCAAAGCGACCAGCAAAAATAGCACATAGGCCAAAGTGATCAGCTTAAAAAAGATTCCCCAACGGCGCGAACGGCGTTGCTCTTCGACCGAGGACATCAGCACTTTTTCGAGCAGTTGCCATTCTTGTCCGGCAGGCAAGTGCGCGTTGGGCTGTGCTGACGGTTGGGTGGGTTTTTGATCAGGATTTGGCGGCCAGTTGGACATGCAATCAACCTAAGTCTGGAAAAAACACGATGGTCGATACAATAACCGATCTGCACGGGGCTTTGTTGGCTGTTCAGTGGCTTTTCAGGGCTTTTTTGGTCGTTCGGCGTGACTTGCAAGCCACTGCCCCATCTTTTACCCTGTGCAGCCACTGCTGGCTTTTTATTGTGATGTCGCCTGATGACCGTTCGCTTATTGCACTGGATTAGCCGCTTACCATTGGGCGTATTGCAGCAGTTTGCGCGGCTGTTGGCAGGCTTGTTTTGGCTATTTCCCGAGCAAGGCATGCTCAAGGTAATTCGGCGCAATCTGATTATTGTTTATCCTGAGTTACCAGAAGCTGAGTTGCGTCGCTTAAGCAAGCAGGCGCTACGCAATCAGTTGTTGAGTTTTATTGAGTTTTTATATTGTTGGGGCAATCTGCCGAGCAGGTGTTTGGCACGCGCGGGGCAGATTACAGGGCAACAACTGTTAGATGAGGCACTGGCTGATCCGAAAGGCTGCGTAGCGATTGTGCCGCATTATGGCAGTTGGGAGCTGATGAATGCGTGGCTGAATCAACACGCTACGCCAGTTGTAATGTATAAACCGAGCAATAATATTGAGTTAGATCAGTTTGTACTGCAAGCGCGTAGTCGAATGAATCAGACCATGGTACCGACTGATGATCGTGGCGTGCGGATGATTTTTCGGGCACTAAAGACTGGTGGGTTTACGATTATTTTGCCAGATCATACACCGAAGGATACTGGCGGGGTGGATGCGGATTTTTTGGGCTTGCCGACTTTGACCACCACGCTGGCGTCTAAGTTGATTCAAAAAACCGGCTGTCGGGTCGTGATGTTGTCATGTGTGCGCGATGCCAGTGGACAGCGGTTTGATTATACGATTGATGCGGTGGATGACGCGGTACATTCTAAGGATTTGGTTGAGTCGGTGACGGCGATCAATCAAGCGGTGGCGAGCTTAATCCAACGCGCACCAGAGCATTATCACTGGGCGTATAGACGCTTTAAAGCAGTCAAAGGCTTAGAGAATATTTATCAAGTGGATGAAGCGGAAGTGCGGGCGCGGGTGGCGGGCGTTAAAACGTCCAATCTGACCGCTTGTCGGATACAAGCAGTCAAATACCAAGCTACACCAAAAAGTGCAGCTAAACAAAGCTAACGGTGCAATTCACCCGCACGCTCAGGCTGGTATGCAACTTCTTGAATTTTAACTCGCATTACACCGCCACTAGGTTTCGGCCATTCGATTTCATCGCCTTTTGATAAACCCAATAAAGCACTGCCCACAGGTGCTAGCACTGAAATAGTTTTGCCACTTAAATCACTGTCTTTGGGATAGACCAGCGTCAACTCAAAATCTTCATTAGATGACTCGACCCTAAAACGCACGGTAGAGTTCATGGTGACCACAGAGGGCGGGATATCTTTTGGATCGACGATTTTTGCGCGTGCCAGCTCAGTTTCGAGCTCTACCCTGCCGATAAAGCCATCGCTCGGCAACGCATCCAATAGTGCTTCTAATCGTTCAGCGTCTATGGTTGAAATGATGATCTCTGGCCTTGCTTTCATCTTGATCCTCTGTACCTTTTTAAAAATACGCCCATAAAAAAACATGCAGCCTACAGTTTGCCGTAGACTACATGCCGCGTTTACATATATAGCAAAGATTCGATCGATATGCTAATTTTTGCCGTCTTTGGGTGTATTTAGCGGCTGACCTGATCAAATGATGCTCTGTATAACACTCACCTTAACCAAACCCGTTCATCACGCCACGCCTGCCGCCCAATCACATCACCACCCAACTGATAACTCAGCGTCCCCTCCAGCCCCGTTTGATCGACCTGTATGCCAAGCTGCTTGATCTGCTTAATTTTTTTCTGCTCATTTGGCTTCACTCGTGCCGCAGACCATACCGCATAGCGCGGCTGCACCGCCTGAACAAAATCAACTGAATTGGCGGCTTTACCCTGTCCCAAAATCAACAGATCCGCCTGCAAGTCCGCACACAACAAGCGCAACATCTGCTCCGTCAATTGCCCCGCGCCACCCATGACCAACACTCGATGCCGTTGCCCTAAAGCATTCGGTGCAGTCGTTACCCGCAGCACACACGACAGCTCACGCCGATCCATTTGCATCACTTCCGGCCACGGCGCCAGCATCTCAAACAACACCCCATCCCACGTCCACGTTTGTCCTGCTGCACACGGTCGAATCTTGACCTGTGTGTCCTCGAAGCTACCGCTGACTTGCTGCACCTTCAGCCGCTCCAGCACCGGCAACATGCCGCCCATCTGCTGCTGATCCGGCACGCTGAGCAACAGTCGATCTAGTGATTTCACCCCATACGCTGATAAAGTCGGCAACACCACCCGCTGCGCCGCGTTGGTTGTGCCGGTATCGAATAGCATCTGATGATTCGGTGTTTGTAACAACACGCTCAAGCCCTGCCCAACATCTAATACGCGTACTTGTAGCTGGGTTTGATCATGACCGATTTCAGGGCTAGGATTAAATAACGGCAACAGCAAAAACCCACTCACCCCCAGCGGTACAATCCGCCTTGGCAGCAGCCACACCAGCACCAACAGCAGCGCCGCCGCCAACGCCACCCCAGACAAGCGATGGTGCCACACCAGTTCTGGCCGCCCATCCAATAGCAGATGCAACACCTGATGAAACTGCTGCAAAATCCATAAATCCCACTGCCAGACCTGATCGGCCAACGGTGGCAACAGCGGCCACAACAATAAACCCAATAAATTTAAGCCCAACACCACAACGGACAGCAGTGGAATCGCAATCAGATTGACCGGCACAGCCAGCCACGAGAACTGTCCAAACACCGCCAACACCAACGGCAACAACCCCAGCGTAATCAGCCACTGCAACGTGACAAACTGCTTGATCCGCAGCCACATCCGCTGCGCTAACGGCTGATTGTCGGCCTGTTCGCTGGGCCTTCGCGCCAGCCACAGCAACACCCAGACCGCACCAAATGACAACCAAAACGCCGCCGACAGCACCGCCAGCGGATCAAGTAACAGCAAAATCGCCGCCGCCACCGTCAACACCTTTAAGGTCGGCCAACGCAGTCGCCACCACGCTAGACCCGCCACCAGCACCGTCATGATCAC
>JBAQKP010000109.1:0-10933 GCA_049301135.1 Moraxellaceae bacterium
TGGCGGTACTGACCGCTGCGACGCAATCGAGTTTTGTCGATACCCGTCGGGCAGGCTTACAGGAAATTTTGCGCCAACCCTTGGCGCAATTCCAACCACTGCTGGTTGCACGACTCGCTGACCCGCAAGCCGAATTACGCGCGGAAGCGCTGCAAGCCTTGGTCGATTTGGATCAAGCTGCACCGCTAGAGCAGGCACTCGAACATGCATTGTCCAGTCCATTTGCTGATATCCAATTGGCCGCCGCACAGGTCTGTGCCAAACATGGCGACATGCGAGCCGCCACGGTGTTTGAACAATTTTTCGCCGCGCAACGACCAGAAACTGCTGCCGAACAAGCGCTTTGGCAGCAGCGTGTCTTGGCGGCGCTAGAAGGGGTCGCAACTTTATCGGCAACCGATTATTTTGAGCCGGTATTGGCGTGGGTTCAGCCAAACAGCGTCGATCAACGTGGTCAGCCTATTGACGCAGAGATTGTGACGCAAGCGGCTAAAACCTTGCCTTGGCTGAGTCAGCCCAACCATGCCGCAGATTTGGCGGCGCTACTCACTGATGAGCGTGCGCTTGTGCGCCAGCGTGCAGCATTTGGGCTGGCATTATTAGGCGATCAGCGCGCCCTAACAGTGTTGGATGACCCAAAACAACAGGCAGGCTTCAGCAGCGTCGAACGTCGCTTGGCTTACTTGAGTCTGGGACGGATCACATCTGCGTTTGCGGTGACAGGCACACAGTCTGAGCAGACCTTGTGTATCAGCCAATGGTTGCTGATGTTTGCGCAGGATCTGTTGCAAGACCCCCGCAATGCGCCACTCAGTCGGTTGGCACTTGCACAGGCGAATTTGCCCAACAGTCAGCCACTGCAATTTCAAGCGGCTGGTTTTTTAAGCGTTGCTGCTGACCCAGCCCAGCGTTGGCAATATCTGCTTGATGAGCTGAATCAAGCAGTTGATTTTACGGATCAGGTGGATCGTTGGGCGTTTGGCCTGACCGATCTACAAGGGTTGCTTGCGATGCTGCTGTATGGCGAGCAACCTGCACAAGCCCGACTGTGGCAACTGGTGCAACGACTGGACGACGGCATCAGCTATCCCAAATGGTTGGCAGTCTATCGGGTGTACCAGCAGCGTTATGCGGCCGCATTGGCGCAGGCATGGCAATGGACACAACCTGCCTTACAGCAACAGCCCAGCCCAGCCCAACAGACCGAATGGCAAATCATGGCATTTGGCAGTTATGTGGGCTTGATCCGCAACAAAGCCACCCCGCTGAATCTACGCCAGCGCGCGATGACTCGTCTGCTGCAATTGGTACAGCAGCAACCCGCGCTAAATGCAGGCGCACAATTGGTGTTGACGACGTTATTTGATCACAGCACACAAAAAATTCGTATGCAGGCATTTGATGCACTGATTGCGCTGGGCATGCCGAGCGCTGAGCTTGCCGCACTGGCTACCGAAAGCCAACATACCGACCTGCAACAACACGGCATGCAATTGCTATTAAGCGAGCTTGAGCCTGCCCAAGCACAACAACGTTTATTCAATTTATTACAGACCGAAAATACCACGCTTGCCGAGCAAGTCTGGCAGGTGTTGCGCCAACAGTTAGGACTGGCACAGGCCGCCGTTGCTGCACTGCAGGCCAATGTACGCCCGTTACGTCGCCAAGTTCTCCGTGAGCTGAGTGCTGACCGCAATCTATTGGCACAACAACCCACGCTGCTGTTAAGTGCCATTGATAATGATGACCGTGAAACAGCCTGTCTGGCAGGGCAACTGTTAGTGGAGCAGCAACATCCTCAAGCGTTGGGCGTGTTACAACAGTTGTTTTTAGGCAGTAGCCGCGACACCGAACAAGCCCAACTGCTGCAATGGGCACAGCAACTCCCCCAAGATGCGGCGGCCAATTGGTTGCTCAGCTTGCTGGATCATCCACAATGCTTGGTCAAGCCAGAGTTCATTTATCAAGGGATAGGGCAAATGCGGCGCGTTGTGGTAGCGCCTGCATTGTTGGCGCAACTGTCGCTGCCGCAGGCCAAGCGCAAAGCGATTCGTGATGCAGTGCTGATGATCAGTGGCCATGATCAACCGATCCTTGATCCTGATGATCAATTGGCCGATCAGACATGGCTGACACGACAACATCCGCGCGACGATCAACTGCTGATTGACCTTTTCACCCGCCTGATCAACTTGCAAGAATCGGCGTTGGCTGCTGGCTTGCTGCCTGCATTGACTTGGCTTAAAACCACCGCGCCTGATTCCGCATTGCTCTCGGCCAGCAGCAAAATCAATGCTGAACAGTTGCCCAACCTGATTCGCAGCATCGGCCAACGTGCCGAAAAACGCCAAGGCAACCCACAAGCATTGCAGCAACATTTGGCACACAAACAGCCTGATATCCAGTTTTTGGCAGCCGAAGGGCTAGCACGCGCAGGTCATGCCGAAGGATTAAGTGTCTTACTGGCGGCGATTGATTATCAGGATCGCTTGGCATTGCGGATTCGAGCGGTACAAGCACTGGGCATGTTGGCCGATCAACGGGCATTTGATCGCTTGCTGAAACTCGCCCAAGATGATGGGCACGCACTACAAGCGGCCGCGATTGAAGCGTTGGGACAATTGGGCAACGGCGAACACGCGCAAAAAATCCTGAAAATCTTGCAATCGCAACTGGCCAATACCGCCATGTATGACAGTCGTTATCTGTCGATTTTGCGCGGCCTACGCTGGCTGAATCATCTGGATGCGTGGCGTTTGATTCACCAGACCATTGAACAGCACTGCCAACAAGACGAAAGCTGTGCTGAGGCGATTCGACTGCTGCAACACGGTGACAGCCCAGCCAGTCGTGACGTGCTGTTACAGATTCTGCGGAACAGCCAAGACGAGGACAATTTACAAGCCGCCTACCAAACCGCGCAACAACTGTGGGGCTGTGCAAACGATCAGGCTTATCCGTATGACGAGGCGTATTTGCAAGGATTTGCGCCTGACTTTGAGCCGTTTGACCTTGAGCAAGCTGAGCCGCTCAGCCTGAAACGCGTGGTACTGTATGCGTCCACTGCACAACTGCTACAGCTGTTGAGTGGTCAGTTGGCAAGCGACGCGGACACTCAAGCCAAGATCAGAGGACAGCTCCGCCAAGCCTTATTGCAACGGCGTGAGGTCACGGATGCGCAAATTTTGGCAACCCTACAGCAGTCCGACGCGACACTGGTCGAAATCGCCGCGCATTGGTTAGCACAAAAAACCAACCTCAATTCAACTCTGATTACGGGCTTGGCCGAACGGCTGTCGCAGAGCATGGCCGACTGGCAGCAACTCGAGCAGCAATCACATCTACCGACGGCAACGGCGCAGACACAACATGATCTGAGTGCTGAGCAAACAGCATTGCAAGCCTTGCTGTGGAGCCTTGTTGTACATCGGCAGTCACACCCAGCGGTTGCCTTGCTGCTCGGCCAGACCGATTCAGCGACACAGGGACTTTGGTCAAAATGGCGCACGCAGATCCAGCAGTTATTTGCCACCACACCGACACTGGATATCCGTGCGCTGATGTCGCAAAAGATTTATGCGCCTTTCCAACAGACCCTGTTGATGGGCATGTTGACACAACGGGCGGATCATTCAACGGGTAGCTTGCCTGAACCTTGGCTGGACTGGGTCAGTCACTTTGCCCAGCAACAAGTCGCTGAATTACGTGAGCTGGCACAATCCGTGTTGCAGCAGCACCAGCCACAGCATCAATCACAGCAGCAAAGCGATCTGGCGCAATTGGATTTGCAACAGCCTGAACACCGCTTGCATGCCATGCAGCAGCTTGAGCAACAAGCACGCGTGTTACCACAGTTGATTGCGGTACAGGACGTGTCGACCTTGCAGCAGATTGCCCAAGATGTGCAACTGGCCGATCACGTACGGCTGGGGGCAATTGAAGGTCTCGCCAAAATACCCACCACCGCAGCGCAACAGGCGCTGCAACAGCTCAGTCGTGGCCTTGCGCCAGCAGATGAAGACCTGCAAAGCGCCGCCTATCGCGCCTTGCGCCGGTTGGGACGTTGGATGGATAAACAAAAAACTAAATCATCGACCACAGGAGCATCGGTATGAGCCTGCCTGATTCCAATGGCCTTGCCATGCACCTCAACTACCAACAGCCCAGCCACTGTCATCAAGGCCATGTGCAATTGCACAGCCAACTGAATCGTACCGATGTGCAATTTTCGGCTAAGATTCTGCACCCGCTGCAGTTTCGCGATGCGATGGCCGCGTTGTTTGGCGTGGTCAGCAGTGACTATCGCTATGTGCCCAAAGATCGCTCTGCTTACGCTGCCTACTTACAGATGCGGCGTGGCAATCAAAATCAAGGGCTATTTGCGGCACAGCGCGCCTATTTTGATTGGTTGTACCAAAACGACCCACTGGCCTATTGCATCCTTGATCCGATTATCAGCGTGTATGCAGATCGGGTGATGTTTGAGGTGTTTAGCCGTGACGAAGGCTGCTATGCCACTTTAAGCTGTAAGCCGTCGCTGTTTGCTACACCAGACCCCGCCCATACTCAATATGGCACCACGCATATTGATTTTAGTGAAGCACTCGCGTCTGGTATCGAGCAGATGCGCAGCTTTCGGCAGGCTTCGTTACAGATCGGTCAACACGCCAGTGCGATTGCGGTGCAGACCGCTGAAGCACAGCCTGATCAGCACATCATCGAAA
This sequence comes from Moraxellaceae bacterium, assembly GCA_049301135.1. Lineage (GTDB taxonomy): Bacteria > Pseudomonadota > Gammaproteobacteria > Pseudomonadales > Moraxellaceae > JAYXXU01. The sequence continues at coordinate 4,725 of JBAQKP010000109.1, forward strand.
AAAAGATCAACGTGCCAACCTCCTGGCTGCGTGGTCTACTGCAAGTGCAATCCGCCGCACAACTCAGCCAAGATCAATTGCAACTCTGCCCAATCGACTTGTATAACGCCCTGTTTCATTTACGCATGCATGCCGACCAAAAAGGCAAAAGGCGCGGTCTATTGTTGGAGCTGATACCAAATCAACCACCCAGCTTAATTTTAGAGCCATCAGGCACGGTGATCAGCAGCCCAGATGCCCCCGTGTACCAAGGCAAACAGGCCAAACTGATACGCCTATGGGGACGGCGACGTTTGGCCTTGTTACAGCGTATGTTGCCGTATGCGCAGCAAGTGACGGTACGACTGTTGGGCAACGGCATGCCGAGCTATTGGACGATTGAAGCAGAGCATTTTAGCTTTACGTTGGCCATCACTGGATTTAGTGCCGCCAATTGGTCACAAGCGCTGAATTTTGATTTGCTGATGCCAAGGCAACGAGAACACGATGCCAAACCGATCCAGCAAGTGGTGCAATATCTACAACAGCATGGCGCGGCTAACATCGAGCAATTGCACCGCGCCTTGTCCGAGTCACTCAACCTGACTGATTGTCGTGCCGCCGTCCAGCATGCGTGCCAACAGGGCTTGGTGATGTTTGATCTGGCACAACAACTGTATCGCTATCGGCCACTGACTGAGCGGCCGCTCGACATGGCGCATTTTCGCTATCGACATCCCGCCGAACAACAGGCCTATGATTTGCTCAGCCGACGCAAGGCGATCAGCAACCTACAAGTACGAGTGATCCCACGCGATGGCGTTGAGTTGTCGTGTGAAGTGAGTGTCAGCGAAGATCAACGCAGCTACAGCAGCAAGCTCAAGCTGAATGAAGAAGGCATGGTCAGCAAGGCCGAATGCAGTTGTCATGCCTTCTTGCAGCATGGCTTAAGCCAAGGACCATGCAGTCATTTGGTGGCGTTACGCATGGCCTATGCTGCGCAACAAGCGCAGCTTGATCCGCAACAGGTGACCCAAGAAACTCGCTTATTTACCCGCCGCCGCGCCCAGCAGGTTGAGCAAATTCAACTGACCCTGAACCAAAAACGGCTGTGGCTACAGACCGATGCCGGCAAATCCTCCAGCGCAGTACCCAAGCGGCAGCAATTGGCGTTTAACCATGTCGATGCCGCACGGCAAGCGTATCTTGACAAAATCAGCCAACTGCAACGCACTGGCTTTATTGAAAATACTGTCAGTTAAGGCACAGGATATTCCAAATGACAACAGATCTATTCACCCTGTGGCAAGAGATTGAAAAAGCAGGCGGGCGCAACCGTTATATTCTTCAGCAACTGGAGAGCAAAGGCTTTTTGGTGGCACGCAAACCCACCGACAGCATGAGCAGTAGCGAGCTTGAACGCTATAAAAAGCAGCTCAAAACCGAAGCCATTCAGCGGCGTGAACTGGCCAAACTCACATGGCAAGCCTACCAAAGCAGCCATATTGTACATCTCGGCCAAGGCATTTACTGGTCGGATGACAGCAGCGAAGACAAATGGGATGTGCTGGATGCCGAAAAACGGCTGGTCGATAATCAACTGCCGATCCTGCGCAAGGTACCAGAGCTGGCGACTGCCTTGGGGCTGAGTGTCGCCCAACTGCGCGGGCTGTGCTACCAACGCGAGGTTGCCACACAAACCCACTATCACCGCTTTGAAATCCCCAAACGCACCGGCGGCATGCGCGCCATCTGGGCACCCCGACCTACATTAAAAAAATCGCAGCATTGGATTTTGCGTAATATGCTGGATCAAATGCTGGTACATGGCGCGGCGCATGGGTTTTTGGCGGGTCGTTCGATTGCCACCAACGCCGCCCAACACCCCGACAGTCAATTGTTGGTCAAGGTCGATATTAAAGATTTTTTTCCGTCGATTAGCTGGAAGCGGGTCAAAGGAATCTTTCGGCAAGCGGGCTATCGGGAGCAAATCGCTACCCTACTGGCCTTGTTGTGTACCGAATCGCCGCGTGAGATGCTACAGCATGACGGCAAGACCGTGTATGTGGCGCTGGCCGAGCGCTGCTTGCCGCAAGGTGCGCCGACCAGCCCTGCACTGACCAATATTTTATGCTTGCGCTTGGATCGTCGCTTGACAGGGATCGCCAATAAAATGGGCTGGCGTTACAGCCGTTATGCGGATGATTTGACCTTTAGCTTCCCACGACAGTCGGCACAAACGCCCAATATCAGTCAGTTACTCGGCTCATTACAGCGAGTTCTGAAATCTGAAGGGTTACAGCTTCACCCTGACAAGACCCATATCGTGCGCCCGAGTGCCCGACTGGAGGTCACGGGCTTGGTGGTGAATGGCACACAGCCACCGCGTGTCGCTCGCCAAAAAAAACGTGAATTGCGTGCCGCGATTCATAACTTAAAGCACGGCAAACCGCTCCGCGAAGGCGAGACCCTGCCACGCCTACAAGGCTATGCCGCCTATATCGCGATGACTGAGCCAGCGTTAGGCAAGCAGCTGTTACAAGAACTGCGCACGTTTGGTTAACGATGATGTGTAGCGTGAAAGGCGATTGCAGACGCAGTCGCCCTAGACGTACTGCCCTGCGGCGTGCGCCGATGCCCACGCCCACTGAAAATTATAGCCGCCCAAGTGTCCAGTCACGTCCAATACTTCACCAATAAAATACAGTCCAGCTTGCTTTTGGCTTTGCATGGTTTTCGACGAAATCTCGTGGGTATCTACCCCGCCTAGCGTTACTTCGGCAGTGCGATAACCCTCTGTGCCAGAAGGTTTTACAATAAAATGATGTAATTGTTCAGCTAGCGTACTCAGCCGTTGGTTACTCCAGTCGGCCAGTGGTTGTTCGGCATGCGCTGACCAAACGAGTGTTTGTAGCTCTAGCACCATGTTTTTGGCGATTAATTCATACAGGACGGTACGCAGTAAGGATTTGGGTTGGCTGTTTTTTTTGCTGATCAGCCACTCGGCCAGTTCAAGCTGCGGGAAAAAATCAATCTCAATCGGCTGTCCCACGTGCCAATAGTTCGACACCTGTAACGCCACAGGGCCACTCAAGCCACGATGGGTAAATAGCAATGCTTCATTAAAGGCGGCATCGGCATGCTGTAAGGTCACGTCCAGCGCATGGCCTGACAGTCGCTCAGTCACCGCCTTAAAGCCATCGCTAAAGGTAAACGGAACCAGTCCGGCGCGAGTCGGATGCACCCGATGACCAAACTGTTCGGCGATCTGGTAGCCGATACCTGAGCCGCCCAGCGTAGGAATCGACAAACCGCCGCTTGCTACTACAACAGATGTCGCGTGATAAATGCCGCGTGAGGTCTGTACTTTAAAACCATATTCAATAGGTTGAATAGACTGAAAGTCGGTGCTGGTTTCGATCTTCACGTTTTTGGCACTGCCATTTTTGGGAAAGTCACACTCGGCCAGTAGCAAGTTTAGGATGTCTTTGGCGCTATTTAGGCAAAACAGTTGGCCGTGTTTACGCTCCTCGTAGGCGATTTTATAATCACCGACCAAACCCAAAAAATCCCATTGGGTATAGCGATCCAGCGCGGATTTTACAAAGTGTGGATTTTGGCACAGGTAGTTTTCGGGTTCGACCGAGAGATTGGTAAAGTTACAACGACCACCGCCGGACATCAGGATTTTTTTGCCGACTTTGTTGGCGCGTTCGATCACCAACACGCGACGGCCACGACGGGCAGCGACGGCAGCACACATCAATCCCGCTGCACCTGCACCGATGATCAGGACATCGTAGCTGTTTGGATCTTTGTGTTTGAGGTCAGTAGACATGTATCGGGGCAATCTGTGGCGGTATGGGGTCGGTATTATAGCCGACACGGGCAAGCTCAGTCGCCTTGTTGAATCAGGTGAGCTGATGGATTGCATATGTGTATCCTAAGGGATACAATGTTTCTACCTGCTATCACTGCGATTTGCTGATGTACACGATTGAACAGCTCCCTGAGTTTGAAGCTTGGTTCGATGGATTGCGCGACCACACCACCAAGATTCGTTTGCTAGCGCGACTAGCACGTGTCGAGAACGGCAACTTTGGTGACTACAAAACCGTGGAAGGGCAGTTATTAGAGTTGCGCATGACGTTTGGTGGTGGGATGCGGGTGTACTTTGTGATTCGTAACGGGCGTATCGTGTTATTGCTACAGGGTGCCGATAAGTCCACCCAGCAGCGTGACATCGAAAAAGCCAAGCAATTGCTGTCTAGCCTAGAGGATTGAGCGATGAAGAAATTTGATATTGCTGAGCATCTGCATAGCGAGGAAGACATTCGTTGCTTCCTGCAAGAGGTGGCAGAAACCGGAACAGCGAGTGATTTTGTGCATGCGGTGGGGATTGCTGCACGTGCCAAGGGGATGACAGCAGTAGCCGCACAGGCGGGCGTGACCCGTGCCAGTTTGTACAAGGCGTTGTCGGAGGATGGGCAGCCTGCGTTTGAAACGGTGTTTAATGTGGTGAAGTCGTTTGGTCTGAAACTTGCAGTTCGGTAGTCGCAGCTATGCCTATAACGCCTGCACCGCAATCGACTCATCCGCCAGCCGCAGCGGATCGACCGCCGTACTCGCCGCAATCAGCTTTTTGCTCAGCATAAACTCCTGCGGGCGATTGACACAATCCGCCGCAATTAAGCGACCATCCTGCAAATAAAACGCCGCAAAGCTACGACCCTGCTGCACATCACCCCGAATCACGATCTGATCATACCCCTGACTGAGTCCCGCAATCTGCAACTTTAGATCATACTGATCTGACCAAAACCAAGGCAGACTCTTCGAAGTTCGTTGTAAGCCGCACAAGGTCGCCGAGGCAATTTTGGCCTGTTCATTGGCATTTGGCACAGACTCCAAGCGCATCCGCCGCTGATAAATCGGATTAAACGCATTGGCACAATCCCCAATTGCCACAATCTCCGGCGCACTGGTACGGCAATACTCATCAATCAGAATGCCATTGTCCACCTGCAAGCCCGCGTCCAGCGCCAACTCGACATTCGGCACAACTCCAACCCCGATGATTACCAGATCTGCATCGAACACCGAACCATCGGCACACAGCACCGCTTGCGCACGCCCCTCACCCGTGATGGCCGTGACTGACGCACCAGTATGAATCGCCACACCCTGCTCACGATGAATCCGCGCATAAAAATCCGACACCTCCGGCGCAGTCACCCGCTGCAAAATCCGCTCGGCTGCTTCCAAGACCACCACCTGCATGCCCTGCTGGGTTAGCGCTGCGGCGGTTTCCAGACCAATATAGCCACCACCAATCACCACTGCTTTAGCGTGGAGTTGTACCAATGGCTGGATCGCCTGCACATCACTGATATTTCTCAGGTAATGCACACCTGCCAAATCAGCTCCAGCCAGCGACACCGTTCTGACTCGTGCACCAGTACACAGTGCCAACTGGTCATACGCAACCGTACTGCCATCTTGTAGCGTCACGCTGTGCGCTGCCCGATCAACTGCAACCACCCGACCGTGCCGAAATTCGATTTGGTTTTTTTGATAAAAAGCGGCTGGTCGAATCAATAACTCATCGACCAGTTGTGCGCCGCATAAAAAAGTCTTGGACAACGGCGGTCGGTGATACGGCAAATACGGCTCGTCGCCGATCACCACAATCTTGCCCTGCCAGCCATCTGGCCGCAGACTTGCCGCCAACTGAGCGGCGGCGTGGCTTGCGCCAATGATGACGATTGTATGCATATGAATTTACTCAGTTCATGGGTGATGCACAGCATCAATTGTTGCCGACGACAGTTGCACATCGCCTCTGTCGCCTATTTTGATACCTATGCTTTAGCGGTCAGTTTGACCATCATCTTGGCATAGCCGCGTACAAAGTTAGACTGCACCAACTCTGGCTCACCCAACACCTCAATATTATCGAAGCGAAGCAATAACTCCTCCCACAAAATCCGCAACTGCATCTCGGCCAAACGATTGCCCATACAGCGATGCAACCCAAAACCAAATGACAAATGATTACGCGCACCTTTACGGTCGATGATCAGTTCGTCAGGCCGTTCAATCACCCGCTCGTCACGATTGCCCGAGGCGTACCACATTAAGATCTTGTCACCCTTACGGATGGTCTGGCCGTGCATCTCGATATCTTGCTTGGCGATGCGGCGCATATACGCCAGTGGGGTCTGCCAGCG
>JBAQKP010000110.1:0-5826 GCA_049301135.1 Moraxellaceae bacterium
GCTTAGGGCATGCGGTGGGCGGTTGGCGGTTGCCAGCAGACTGGCAGTTTGATCGGGCTAAATTGTTAGATTGGTTATTTAGCTTACAAGATTGGCAGCGGATTAAAGGCGTGATACAGATCGAAGACGGCTGGGTGGCGATTAATCTGATTCCAGATCAGATTCAATTGACCAGCCATACGGGTGGCTCAGACAATCGATTGGAGTTGATCACTGCGCCGGATATGGATTGGCTTGCGCTTGAAGCTGGACTGCTGGCCTGTTTGCACGCGAGATCAGATAGCACAGCCTGTTTTTAGCAAAAAAGCAAAACAGGCGGCTGTGATCAAGCAGGCTTATTGACCCAAAACCGGTGCAGCAGTCGAGACATCACGGCTTTCAGTCGCGGTGTTCGGCGCAGTTGTACCGGTGGCGGCAGGCGCGGGTGCAGCATCAGCGTTGGTATTGGCAGCAGGGTCAATCGGTGTCGGTTCGGCCGCTACTTGATCTGGCAGTGGTGCGTCAGCAGGACTGACCGCAGTGGTGGCGGTCGCAGTGTTGTCAGCGGCGGCACTGACCATCTCGGTCGGGGTTGCGCTGCTGGCATCTAGCGGTGCAGCAGTTTTTTCGGCATTCGCGGCCGCTTCAGCCAGCAAGGTTTCGACGCTAGGCGCAGCAGGGCGAAAGTAGCCGCCATAAAAAATCAAGCCAATGATGGACAGTAACATCACGGCAAACAGCCCAACAAACAGCAGTTCTTTACGCGGATTGTTTTCAACGGCGTGATCAGACATGCCCGTTCTCCTTTTAAAGCCTGAAAAACAGCCAGAACTGGTCTAGCCGTGAAATATGCCGCGCATTCTAGCAGAAAAACTCAGCACAAATCAGTAGCGATGCCGCAGTGACTCGACATTGGTCGGTTGGCTTTTGCGTTTAAAATACATGCCCAGCAGCAGCAGCAGTGCACTGATACTCAGCATCGGCCAGTCGCCCCAGCGCATATAGGGTGTCTCGCCTTGCATGGCTGGCAGTTCGCCGCGCAGCACCGCCGGTTTAAACTGTTCGGTACGGCTGACGATCTGGCCACGATCATCAATAAACGCGGTCACGCCGGTGTTGGTAGCGCGAATAAACCAGCGGCCGGTTTCTTTGGCGCGCATTTGCACCATTTGTAAATGCTGCAACGGGCCATCAGACGTGCCGAACCACGCATCATTGGACAGTGTGACCAAAAAATCACTGCCACGCGCATTTTTACGGGTCAGATTGGGATAGGCGACCTCGTAACAAATTGCCGCAGCTAGTGCATGACCTTTGATTTGCAGTGGCGCTTGATCATCTCGACCGGCACTAAAGCTGAGGATTTGCATGTTGCGCTTCAGGTTGGGTAGCACCCAATACAACGCGCCTTCCAGTGGAATATATTCACCAAATGGCACGAGTCGCTGCTTATGGTACAGCCCCTCAGCTTGATCACCACGCGCCATAATGCTGTTATAAAATGGGGGATAATCCTGCTGTTGTGGATCGTACGCGTCGCTAGACTGCCAAGGACTCCCCGTCACCCACGCACTGTTGGTCGCCGCGGCGAGCAACTCGACTTGATCAATAAACGGCTGTGCTTCGGTTTGAAACATCGGAATCGACGATTCTGGCCACACCACTAAGTCACGCCCCCATTCGGTATTTGACAGCGTTGCATAAATCTCTAAGGTGCGTACCCGATATTCGGTCAGCCATTTAAGATCTTGTGGAATATTGCCTTGAATCAACGAGACAGACAGCGGAGCCGTCGATTTTGGGGTCGTCCAACGCACCTGATCCAGACTGACCGCGATGAGCACCACTGCCAGCATCGGAATCAGCCAAAAGCGTCGTCCGCGCAACACCTCGACCAACGCTGCCGCGAGCAGGATGACCACAAAACTGACCGCAAACACCCCTCCAACTGGTGCAACGCCGTCCAAGCCTTTTTCGGTAAATCCGTAGCCGACAAACAACCATGGAAAACCCGTAAACAGCCACGTTTTTAGCCACTCAAATACCACCCAGATCGGCGCAAAAGCCAGTGGTGTTTCCGGTAAAAAACGCCGATACGCCCATGCCATCACCCCATGAAACAGTCCCATCGCCACGCCAACAAAGCCGATCATCAGCAAGGCTAGCGGTGCAGGCGTATCGCCATAGGTATGGATGGAGGTGTACAGCCAAAACGCCCCAACACACCACAGCCCAATCCCATAGGCTTCGCCGAGCCAAAATGCTTGTCGTGGGGTGCGGTCATGTAACAGGCTATACAGCAGCGCAGGCGACAGCAGCGCCACCCACCACCAGCCATACGGCGCAAACGCCAAAGGCAATGCTGCACCGGCCAATAGACTAATGATCAAGCGATAGCCGAGTGGCAACTGCGCAAAAGCAGCCGGATTGAAGCGCGGTAAAGTCATGCTCATAAACGAATCACTCGCAGTCGTCGCACACTGCGGGCATCGGCATCTAACACGGTAAATTGCCAGCCGTCGATTTCGACTGTTTGGCCGACCAAATCATTGACCTGACCGAGTTCAGCCAATAACAATCCACCGATGGTTTCGACCCCATCACCGACAAACTCGGTGTCGAAATATTCATTAAAGCTTTCAATCAAAGTGTGCGCCTCAACCAGCCAATCGCCTTCCTGTTCGGGATCGGGCTGAATCATCGCCAGCTCGCTTTCGAGGTCATCGTGTTCATCGGCGATTTCACCGACGATTTCTTCAAGCAAATCTTCTAACGTCACCACCCCAGCAGTATTGCCGTATTCATCCACCACAATCGCCATATGGCTCTTGCTCAGGCGCAGTTGGGTTAATAAGTGATCGGCGCGGGCGATTTCGGGGACAAATACCGCCGGACGCATACAGGCTTTGAGGTCAAATTGTTGATCTTTGCTATACAAAAACTGCAATAAATCTTTGGCAATCAGCACGCCCAGCACAGTTTCGCGGTCGGTGCTGGAAAAAATCGGAAAACGAGAGTGTGCCGACTCGATCAGCACCGGCATGATTTCGATCAGTGCATCATCATCATACATGCCGACCACCGCAGGGCGCGGCGTCATGATTTCGCGGACTTGGATGGCAGGTAGACTCAGCACACCTTCCAACATGTCCACCGTATCCGGCTCGACAAATCGTCTGGAATCTTGTACTAAGCCCAACAGCTCGTCGCGGGTCTCGGGGGCATTTGCCAACCACTTGCGTAGGCCACGCAGCGACCACGACGACGCAGGTTCCTCTTTCATCACACTCACTCTCGTCAAAAAAATACTGCAACAGGGCAGGCTTGGCTTGAATCATAGCCTAGGCAGCCGGTGCTGTGCATGAATGTTGCGTCGGGATTGGCGGCTTATTGGCGCTTATTGATGATTTTTGCTAGGCCAGCACGTTGACTCTTGCTTAAAATAGCCAGTCTTGATGGTTTTTAAAGTGGATACGCGTATGACGGCTCACAGTTCGCCTGACATTCAACTGGACACCCGTGGTCTGAATTGTCCCGAGCCGCTGATGATGTTGCATCAAGCGATCCGACGCGCTACGGCCGGCCAGCAGATTCGGATTTTGGCGACAGACCCCTCAACCATGCGCGATATTCCGAAGTTTTGTCTGCATCTCGGTCATACGCTGTTAGAGCAGCCCAGCAATCCACAAGCGGCAGAGTTGGTGTTTTTGGTGCAAAAACGCCAAGGCTAGAGACAGGACTTAGCCGTTGATCGGATTTGACACGGCTTTACAGCATCGCGATTTGTTTAATCATTGTTTAGCCTCGTATGATCAGGCTGCTCGATATTTAAATTTTAATGCAAACTCAATCTGGATTAAATTAGTCAGGATTTGATTTTGCTTTTTTTTGAGATTTAAAATCAGACTATTTTACTCTGATTTTGTTTTAGATGATTGTTTTTGATAGACTAATTAATTTGTATCGGGATGTTTTAAAAAATGATTGCTTTTAGGTCAAGATTGGTTCAATTTATAAAAACCGATGATATCACTGTGAAGTGAACTCGCATATTTAAATTGCCAAGGAGGCATTTGTCATGAAAGTAGCATTATGTTGGGTTGTCGCAAGTTTGGCCTGTGGGACAGCATTGGCGGATACGCCGTGGTTGTTTAAAGCAGGGATCAGTCAGGTACGTCCAGCCAGTGAAAATGGCAGTTTGGCGGGTGGCGCGTTTCAAGCGGTGGTCAGTGATGAGGTAAATGTCACGCCAGCGATTGAGTACACCTTCGCCCCTAATCTCTCTGCTGAGTTGTTGTTGGCGATTCCGTTCAAGCATGATGTCGAGCTGAATGGGGTCAAAATGGCGACCTTTAAGCATTTGCCACCGACAGTGACGCTGAAGTATTCAGGGCCTGAGATGAGCGGCTTTACCCCGTATGTCGGCGCTGGTCTGAACTACACCTTGGTTTATGACGAAGAAATTGACGTTGCCGGTGTTGAGCTGAAGGGTGATGACAGTGTGGGGTTTGCAGGTTTGATCGGTGCAAACTACAAGTTTCCAGATAGCGCATATGGTGTGGCATTTGATCTGCGTTATATCAACATCGAGAGTGACTTAACGCTGAACGGCGTGGATATTGGCAAGCTTAAAGTCAATCCGTGGGTGGTCGGTCTGAGCGTGTCGTACGACTACTAAGCTGATTTTCAGTCATAAAAAAGACCGCTCTTGCGGTCTTTTTTGCATCACTGAACGTGATTACATGTTTGGATAGTTTGGACCACCGCCACCTTCAGGCGTGACCCAAGTGATGTTTTGCGCAGGGTCTTTAATATCACAGGTTTTGCAGTGGACGCAGTTCTGTGAGTTGATCTGAAAGCGCGCACCTTCGGCATCCGATACCACTTCATACACACCAGCAGGGCAGTACAGGCGTGCTGGCTCTGCATACAGCGGTAGGTTTTTGGCGATTGGCACTGATGCATCACGCAGCTTCAAGTGAATCGGTTGATCTTCGGCGTGGTTGGTGTTGGAGACAAACACCGAGTTCAGCTTGTCGAAGCTGATTTTGCCGTCTGGTTTTGGATAGGTTGGCTTGTATGAACGTGCCGCCAAATCCAGCATTTTGTGATCCGGCATGGTGTCACGGATGGTCAGCGGTGATTTGCTGCCCAGCAGGTTCTGGTCGAGCCAGTTGTAACCACCACCCATCAGTGTGCCCATGCGGTGCATCGCTGCGCCGAAGCTGCGAGAGGCATACAGCTCTTCATACAACCAAGAGTTTTTAAACTTATCAGTGTATTCAGTCACTTCGTCATTGGCGCGACCGGCTTTAATCGCCTCAAATACTGCCTCAGCACACAACATACCGGATTTCATTGCGGTATGTGAGCCTTTGATTTTGGCAAAGTTCAGAAAGCCTGCATCATCACCAATCAAGCAACCACCGGCAAAGGTCAGTTTTGGCAGGGCATTTAAGCCGCCTTTGACCACTGCGCGTGCGCCGTACGACAAGCGCTTGCCGCCTTCCAGATATTGCTTGATGATTGGGTGATGCTTCCAACGTTGCATCTCATCAAACGGTGACATATACGGGTTTGTGTAGGAGAGATCGACGATCATGCCCAAGGTGACTTGGTTGTTTTCAGCATGATAGAGCCACCAGCCGCCAGTCGAACCGGTTTCGGTCAATGGCCAGCCCGAACCGTGCAGCACCAGACCTTCTTCGTGCTTGGCAGGGTCGATTTCCCACAGTTCTTTAATGCCGATACCATAGTGTTGTGGATCAGCGTCTTTGTTCAGGTCAAAACGGCTCATCAGGCGCGTGCCCAAATGACCGCGACAGCCTTCAGCAAATAGGGTGTATT
>JBAQKP010000111.1:0-2092 GCA_049301135.1 Moraxellaceae bacterium
CGTTGCGACAACAGCGCACGCAGTTGCTGATAGACTGGGGAGAGCGTCGGTGCAGACATGGCAAAATTCCTAGGCAAAAACCACAATAAAACAAGAAAAGCCGCAAAAATGCGCCGCGTAGTGTAACAAAAATTTGGTCAGATAAGTGGCACAGTGCTGCAACGGGTTGGATCTGGGTGCTATGTTTGGTCGCATCAAAATGCAGTAAAATTGCATGCACTCTTAAGGAGGGAAAGAATAATGGCGTTTGTAAACGAAAAAGTTAGATCAACCAATTCAGAGGTTGCTAGGTACGCAGCGACACTAGCAACAGGATTAGGTTTTATTGAAAGCTGGACTATAGACAGAGAAAGGAATCTAGTCTTGATTGAAAAGTGGACAGCTAGGCAGGATATGTACGATGGTGATTTTAGCATAACGGGATGGCTGTTTTATTGGAAGGGTGAATGGATCAGCTTTACCAAACAAACAGATTTAGGTGGGAAGATTTCAGATAAATACTGGGAAAGTCGTACAAAAATTAAGGATTTAATTGTTCCAACTCAGTACTTAGACAATAGGTCTGATATTTTGAATGACTTAATAGATGCCTTACAAGTGTATAAGGTTGCAGGTGCTTTTTCAGAGAAGGATTATGAATTCAATTTAATATTAGATTTAAGCGAGGTTCTTTAAAATTTTTTCAAAATCAGTTGTTGTTTTGATTAGCTGCAACAGCTTGCGGTTGTGACAATTTCACTTCTATACTCAGCCATGCAAAACGATGCCACAAGGAAGCGGCAACCATGAACCAAGCACAGCGGCTATCAGACCCCAGCAGCGTACAACATGAAGTCATTGGCGCATTTGAAGCAGCCGAATTGACCCTCGCCAACAATCTGGTCGATATGCTGAATGAACACTACAGCCATCAGACGGAGCGGCGTGGCTGCGGCTATACGCAAGCGACTCGCGTGCTGGCCGAGCGGATCAATCAACCACGTAGCGATGACAGCTTTGAGGATTTACGCTTATTTGCTGATCACCCGAGTAAGCCACTGTACACGCTACTGAGTGCCGCTAATAGTTATGGTTTGCAGATCAACAGTTGGCGCAATTTGGATCAACGCACCGATCTTCAGGCGCGTCTTCAAGCTGAATTAAATATTGCCAGCGGCGGCTTACTATCAACACTTCAGCAAGAAATGCAGTGGCAACAACAATTGCGCCAGATGAGCGAGCGCGTCACGCTGGAAGAAAGCCGTCTGATCGTGCAACTGATCATTGATACGATTATGCCGCGCAGTGCTGCTGAATTAGGACTGAGTAGCCTCCATGTACTGACCGAAAAACCCAAAGTTGGCTCCTGTCCGATGGCGGAGAAGTTTTTTTTAGATATTGCGCACGGCTTTACCCCGCGTAAAGGCCAAGTCAATATTATTGTCGATGCGGCTGGCCGACCGCTGCTGCTGGAAAAGTTAAATATGGGCGACGATCACTCCTGTATCAGCCTCGTACCACTGATGATGAACGGCGTGTGTTTGCCGGTTGGCAGCTTATTTGCAGCACAATATGAGCCTGAGCAGGCCAGCCTGCGGGCAGGCCGCCAGATTGCGGGGCAGATTTTGGCCGCGGAACGTTGCACGGGATTTTATTTTTTACGGCTGACCACCCTCGCGGTGTCACCAGCGCATCGCAAACGGGCATTTAATGCACATTTTGAGCAACAAGTCGCCAATGGCTTGTTTAGTCCACTGACCACTACGCTTGATCAGTTGCAGGCTGTGGCGTCGGCACAACTGTAGGCGATTTCTTGTAGGAGCACGACGATGCTAAAGGCTTGCTACTCGCCACGCTATTACGCCCAAACCAAATCCAACAGTATGGAAAAACTCACTGCCGTGGCCGAAGCCGTGCGTGCACGCTGCTTGGCGCAGTGGGTTGAACCTGCGCCGATTGATCCTGAGGTGCTACGGCGGCTACATAATCCAGCTTTTGTCGATGCTTTTTTGACTGGCCAAGCGCCCTTGGCACAATCACAGCGATTCTTGTGGTCGGAACAATTGCGTGACGCAGTGCTGCACATTCAGGGCGGACAGTTGTGTGCGGCGGA
>JBAQKP010000112.1:0-4271 GCA_049301135.1 Moraxellaceae bacterium
GACCGCATTGAAGGCACGATGCTTGGGGTGGTACAGTTTTTTTTGATAGACCGAAAAATGATAACGACCGTAGCCCTGTGGAATCTCGTGAAATAAAATATGATTCAGCGACCATGCCTGTGGCCAAAATCCTGCATAGCTTGATTCAGGCGCTTGATATTCGGCCAAATAATGAATCGCTGCTTCTGGATAACACACTGGCAATTGCTGCCCTAACTGCCGCAAATAGCGCCACGCACGTAGTTGCATGTAGGTCTTGGTGGCCGCGCTGACCGCGTAGGCCGGCGCAGCATGGCGTTGCATGTCCAGTTGCGCCGCAATCAGCCCCAGCATCGCATAATCGTGGCGCTGTTCGGCTTGCTTAAAGATCAGTTTAACTGCCTTCCACACACCATAGACCAATGGCAAACGGCGAATGGCTTGCATCAAGACATAACGCGCGTAGGGTAGAGGATCGTCCCATAAGCTGAGCAACATCACATGTAGCTTAAAACGGTCAGGTAGCGGATAAGCCTGAGAGGTCTCCAGTTCAGCCAGCTTAGCCAGCCGCGTACTAAACTGCACTTCATCGGGTTGTGCACGAAATTCGACGCCGAAAATATGATCTAAAAACCGTTGAAACGTGAGCACCTCATCTGGCAACGGTTGCTCAGGCACAGCATCGGGTTGGTTAACCATACTCAATAAATAATCCACCAACAATGGATCTTGCTGCTGCCATGCGTGTTGAATATCGTAAAGGGTATACATCATGCGCGATCCATTTTTTACTAAACACTGACGATGAGGTTGCTCTTTTTTGTCCCAGACAAACCATACTGGATTTTGTCCAGCACGTGTAGTAGCTACGGTATGTTTATTATGCGAATAAGCTGTTTTTAATCAAGATTCATAAAGTATCACGGCGACTTGGACTGTCGCGCTGTATTTTATCAGGCAACAAAAAAGGAGCTTTAAGAAGCTCCTCAATTGTATTGATAAATCTACCTTGATGACCTGATACATGGAAGACTCACTGACCAGCGCCACAGGTACGCCCTGTAGCTACTAGCTAAATCGCGTTCGCGCGATTGCGCCAGCCAGCTAGTAGCTACAGGGCGTACCTGTGGCATAGCTGGGCTGAAACAGTCTTCCTTGTGTGCAATGTAGGAGAATAACCCACAAGTGGCGCAACGCCACTCCACACCCGAAGGTGTATCGCTAGACTTTTCAATGACGCTAATGTCGCAGAGTTGCCTGATCAGGTCAAGTCTGGTGCGTCACAGATTAACGCAGTCGGTGGTGTTTTTTTCACGGCACGAATCATCACATAGTGTAGCAAGGTGTTTTGATCAAGCCAACGACAGAGTCGGGCGGTTGCCCTGATTTTTTGCCATGCCATCGAGTAGCGTTGCCTGTGGGTCAGGTGTGCGTGTTGTCGCTGTACCCAAGCAGCAAAACCAGCAAACACATGCTGCTCCATCCGTTGAATCTGCACATCACACCAACCTGACTGTTCAAATAGACTGAGCATTTGTGCTTGGCTGAATACACTGGCGGCGGGGATATTGGCCAGTTGCAGCAATTGTCGGCAGAGTTTAACCTGCAAAACTGATTTTTGCACAGCATCGTCTGTCCACATCAAGGTCGAAAAACACAAGACACCGTTCGGTCGCAGCGCAGTGCCGGCAGTGGCCAAAAACTGCGCTAACGACGTGGCATGATAAGCTGCATCAATGCAGAGCACCGTATCGAATGACTGCTGGCCGAGTGCGGCGGGTAACGGTTGATCAAACCGACCTTGTAGCACCTCAATCTTGCCAGTCGTGGCCTGATTCGTGCTGGCAGATGTTTGCTGGATCACATCGACGCAACGCTGGCGATATTCCAGCGCGGTAATCTGCGTCACTTGAAACTGATCGCGCCACAGATCGAGACTCGCACCATAACCACAGGCCAGTTCTAATAATTGATCGTGAGCCGATAGACCTGCCATTTCAGCATGCCGCCGCGCCAAGTCGATGCAAGCCTGCTCATACGTCGTTGCCGTTTGCCAGTCGCCCAGATTGTTCCAGCGCCAGTCGCCCGCCGTGCCAGCCAGCAATTGCCCTGCAATCTCAAAGCGTTGCTGTGGCATGACGGGTTGTTTGCTGCGGTTGATTTTGGGGTTGCTGCTGGGTCTGCTGTTGTAGCAATTGCACCACGCGATTGGCCGATTGGACGGCTGATTCAAGCAATGGCACACCTTCATATGCCCACGAGCCAATATAAAACAGGCGGCGCTGCGGTTGCTGATGCCATCCGTGTAACTGGCGCAAAATACCCGCCGTGTTCGGGCTGACCACTGCACGTTGAAACGGGGTACGCGACAGCACTTTATCGGGTTGTAGCGGGAATACTGGATTCCAGGTTTGAAAAATCGGAGTTTTACCGGCCAAACTCGGTTCGACCGCATTGACCCATACATGGAAGGTGGCCTGCTGCAACTGTGCATCCGTTTGAAAGCTCAGGGCTGTCCAGTCACTGCGTCGAGTTGGCATGACACGGCGATCTTGATGCACTACCAACTCGCCATGTGCATAACCAATGCCAGCCAGAATATTGCGCTCTGTGTTGTATTCAGTCTGTGCCAAAAATTCTAATTGGTTGGCTTGCGTGGCAATTAGTACCCGATCAAACTGCCCAGCGTCACCACGTGCGTTTTGCACATAGATCGAATCCGCCGATTCTTGTAGCAAGGTCACTGGACTGCCCATATGACAGGTGGCTTGCGTCGCGGCCGTCAGTTGTTTGACCAAGGCCGATGTGCCCCCGCGCAAGCGTTGCAGTGGCTTGCCGTGCATCACATCATGCAATAGTCCCAGCAATTGTGCCGTCGGCCACGTCATGAGTTCAGCTTCATCACAGGTACAGATGGTGATTAAAATCGGCAAAATTAAACCACGCCAAAATAGCGGATTAAAGCGTTCGCGTGCCAAAAAATCTGCTAGCGTATCCTGTGCTGGCATCCGCTGGGCTTGCTTTAACGCGCGTGCCAGTTGCCACAAGCCCAGACTGATGCTGATGGCTTCTTTATTTAAATAACGCCAAGAGCCAACAAACGGCCAGCCGAGATAGGGCAAACGACCACTGCGCAGCCACGTTTTTGAAAAATCAGATGCTGTGGGTGTCAAAATACTACAGGCGACAAAGGTATTCACCGTAAAGGTCTCTACCCCAACTTCAGCCGCAAGGTGTAGCACGCTTGGCCAGCGCTCGGGACTCATCACCCGCAGCGGCACATCAACCACCCCACCATAGCGGTGCAGTTGATGGGTATCCATGCCGTAGCCTGCCTGAGCCTCGAATAGCGTCACCGCATAGCCCGCTTGGGTACAGCGATAAGCAGCCGTCAGACCAGCGATGCCGCTACCAATAATTGCAATGTTTAAGCTCATGCGTTTTGGGTCACACGGTGATATGGGAAAACCAGCATCGAGATGGGTCACAGCAGTGGAAGCGGATCGCACTATAGCAATCCACCTGCACTAGCTCAATGTGTCTGACTTGAGTCGATTAAGCTTCCTGTGTGGCGGCGTCCTCTACGGTTACAGGTTGTGACGTCATCACACGGCTGACCTGACAGCGCACCCGCTTGGTGTGCGGACAGGCGGTGTACGGGTCGCGGTCACTGGCATCCACCAACAGATTGATTGCAATCCCGTTCGGTTTAAGCTCGCCTGTGATCGGATCAGGATAGAACTGCCCCAGAATATTCGGCAGGTGCAAATGCCCATCGGCGGTGTTTTTGTCGATTTTCAACGGCGCAGTGACTGAGCCACGCCGTGAGGTGATCTGCATCAAATCCCCTTCACGCGCCTCTAACGCCGCTGCATCAGCCTCTGACATATACAATGAGGCATGCACGGCACGGCCTTTGCGCCAGCTTGGGTCACGCATGATGGTGTTGGCGGTAAAGCCGGTGCGTAGTCCACCATTTAAAATAAATGGATAGTCTGGATCATCGGGTTCAGCATCTTTTAACAATAGTTTCTTAATGTCCAAGGCAAAATCATCAAAATACAGTTGCGCCTTACCGTCTTTGTTGCCGCAATTGGCCTCAAAGTTGTGTTCAAGTTCATAATGCCCAAGCAATACACCTTCGGGATGATCGAGCAGTTTTTTAAACACAAACTCCGTCAAGGCAAACGGATTACGGATTTTTTTCGCCTCAGGTAGCGCCCGTTCGATTTGATCGCGGCGGGTCATCGCATAACCTAAACAACTCAGCCAAATATAGCTCAACATCGGGT
>JBAQKP010000113.1:0-4321 GCA_049301135.1 Moraxellaceae bacterium
ATATATACCAATGCGGCAGATAAACCAACGGCAGGAATGATCCTGCCGTTCGCTGTGCAAACCCGCCCCAACCGGTTGGCTGGCGCGGTGTTTGCGCATCGCGCTTAGAACGCGAAGTTTTCGGCAGCAACCGCCATCAGGGTATCCAGACCGGTGTCGATGGTATCGACATGCGAGCGGGTACGTGGCAGCAGTTTTTTGAAGTAGAACTGTGCGGTTTTGACTTTGGTGTCGTAGAACGCAGTTTCGGTGGTGTCACCCGCCAATGCGTCTTGTGCCACTTTGGCCATACGTGCCCACAGGTAGGCGAGGGTGACGTAGCCCGAGAAGTACAGGTAGTCCACCGCTGCTGCGCCGACTTCGTCTGGGTTTTGCATGGCTTTCATGCCAATGCGCATGGTCAAATCGCCCCATTCTTTGTTCAATGCCGCCAATGGGGCAGTGAACTCAGCCATCGCCGCGTTGTCTTTGTTTTCTTCACAGAATTTATGAATCATCTTGGTGAAGTTACGCAGCATCGCGCCTTGGGTTTGCAGGACTTTACGGCCTAACAAATCCAGTGCTTGAATTTCGGTGGTGCCTTCGTACAAGCAGGCAATACGGGTATCACGGACGATCTGTTCCATGCCCCATTCAGCGATAAAGCCATGACCGCCATACACCTGCACACCGTGATTGGCAGACTCAAGACCAGTTTCGGTCAAGAAGGCTTTGGCAATCGGGGTCAGCAGTGACAGCATGTCGTCAGCCGCTTTTTTGGCGTCAGCATCTTCAGCCGCTTCAACCACGTCAGCAAAGAACGACAGGAAGTACACCAGCGCACGACCGCCTTCTGCAAATGCCTTTTGGGTCATCAGCATGTTACGAACCGCAGGATGCACGATGATCGGATCGGCTTCTTTTTCTGGGTTTTTAACGCCAGACAGTGAGCGCATGGCCAGACGGTCACGAGCATAGCTCAGTGCGCCTTGGAACGAGCCTTCCGACGCAGCCAAACCTTGCACCGCAGTACCAATCCGTGCCACGTTCATGAAGGTGAACATGCAGTTGAGGCCGCGGTTTTCAGGTCCAATCAGGAAGCCTTTTGCGCCGTCAAAGTTCATGACGCAGGTGGCGTTACCATGAATGCCCATTTTGTGTTCAATCGAACCACAGATCAGGCTGTTACGCTCGCCAATCGAACCGTCAGCATTGACGTTGAATTTTGGAACGATAAACAGCGAAATCCCTTTGGTGCCTTTAGGCGCATTTGGGAGACGTGCCAATACGATATGAACGATGTTGTCCGCCATGTCGTGTTCACCAGCCGAGATAAAAATCTTTTGGCCGGTGATGGCATAGCTGCCGTCGTCGTTGGCTTCGGCTTTGGTACGGATAATACCCAAGTCAGAACCCGCATGCGCTTCGGTCAAGCACATGGTACCAGTCCATTCGCCGGTGACCAGCTTGGACAGATACAGTTCTTTTTGTTCTGCTGAACCATGATGCTCAACAGTACGGGTTGCGCCGTGTGACAGGCCAGGGTACATGCCCCATGACCAGTTGGCGGTGCCCATCATTTCGCTCATGATGATGCCGATTGAGCCTGCCAAGCCTTGGCCGCCATGTGCTTCTGGCACAGACAGCGAGGGGTAGCCGAGTTCGACATATTTTTTGTAGGCTTCTTTAAAGCCTTTTGGCGTGGTGACGCTGCCATCGGCGTGGCGAGTACAGCCTTCTTGGTCGCCCGATTGGTTGATCGGCGATAGTTCGTTTTCGCAGAAATCTGCACCGGCTTCAACCAGACCGTCGATCAGTTCGCGGTTGGTGCCTGCATAGGCAGGAATGCTGTCGTAGTGGGCTTCTGCATTGAGCAGTTCGTGCATAACAAATTGAATATCACGAATCGGGGCTTTGTATTGTGGCATATCAAAGTTCCTCTAAACCGGCCATGCCGGAGGTTGGCTCATATCAAGAGAATGTCGATCCAGTGACGCAATCGCCTGCTGGAACATCGGTCATCCATCGCGGTCGCAAGTGTGAAAGAGCAGTTCTTGCACGACCACCGCATTATGTGACTATTGGGTCACATTGTAGCGGCTGGGCGCGGATCGTACCAGATTCAAAGCCCAATCGGATTGACTGGTCAGTTTCAAGTTTGCGATCACTGCACCAATACCGCGTACGTTGGACAACTTTTGATCTCGCTTTTGTCTCATACAAAGACTAGAGCGTCTTGGACAAACTTTGCATACTACAAAGCCTGTTCTAGTGAACGCATCAGTCACAGTCACTGCGCGGTTTTGCCATACAGCTTGATCAGTGGGTAGCGACGTTAGCTGATTGCAAGTATGCACGGATGACGGCAGCGGTATAGGGCTGTGCCTGAGGTAATTTGCCGCCACTTGGTCCAGCCACATTCAGCACATGAATTGCATAACGCCCGACAAAATCACTGATTTTTGCCGCCGCGCGTGAGACGCTGAGTTCGTGTCCATCTAGTAGCAAATAAGGCTTTTTCGCCTTTAAGCAAAAGCCCAGTGTTTGTTCCGTACCACCACCGAGCACCAGATAGTCAAAGAAAATCAAGGCCGTGCCATCACTGTCCAATACATTCATCTCAGTGCGTTGACGATAACCGCCGCCTGCTAAGACCCGTAGCGGATAGCGTGCATCAATCACGCCATCTTCGGCAAGACGCCCTTCAGGACACCAGCCACCACAGGGGAAGTTCAGTGACAAAGCCCCGTCCAGCGCACCACGATCAACGCCGGTTTGCCCGCCAGAAATAATTTTTTCAATCATCATGCTGTCCCAGATCAAGGCAGATCAACTCGAACAACTCACTTCAACCAATGCTTGATCCAGTTCTGGCGGCTGTCGGTCGGCCATTCGCTCGCGTTCAGGTTGCGCATCAAACGGGGTTGCCAACAGCCAAAACAGTCGATCCACCTCGCTAAAATCACCGGCTTCGGCCTGTTCAATCGCGGTCTGTGCCATCTGATTGCGCAAGATATAGTAAGGATTGGCACGATTCATCGCTTGTCGTCGTTCGGTATCATCGCCATGTTGATCAATCAGCAGTTGATAGTCGGTGGCAAAACGATCAAACGCCGCCACATCAATACAGTCATCGCGTAGTTTTTGCCAATCACCAGAGAGGCAGCGAAAGCTATTGGTATAGTCGAGTTTTTCGGCTTTGAGCAGATTTAAAAACTGCATACCCAGTTCAAATACGCCATCTTGTTCCGCGGATAGTCCCAATTTGGCCGCTAATCCCGCGCCGTAATACTGCAAAAACAACGGTTCAAAGTTCGCCAACGCAGTTTGTAGGTCTTCTTTGTTCAGGTCTAAACGCAGCAATTGTCCTAGCCAAACCCATAGATTCCAATGCGCAACACTCGGCTGGTTTTGGTAGACATAGCGGCCTTGTTGGTCGGAATGATTGTTGATCCAATCCGGTACAAAGCGCTCCATAAACCCATACGGGCCAAAATCTAACGTGCTGCCGGTAATCGACAGATTATCGGTATTCATCACCCCATGCGCAAAACCGACCAGTTGCCAATCAGCAATCATCTGTGCGGTACGCTCAATCACCGCTGCGGCAAACGCGAGATAGGGTGATTCGGCGGTTTTGCAGTCAGGGTAATAATGCTCGATCACATGATCGGTAAACGGTTGGAGTTGCTCGGGTGCAAACCGATTGATCCATTCAAAATGCCCGAGCCGAATATGACTATCCGCGACGCGCAACAATGCCGCCCCGCGCTCTAGCGTTTCGCGTTGTACCGGCGTATCGGAACGAATAAAGCCCAAGGCATTAGAGGCAGCAATGCCCAAACAGTTCAACGCATGTCCAGCCAGATATTCCCGAATAGTCGAACGCAGCACCGCCCGTCCATCGCCCATCCGCGAGTAGGGGGTCAGGCCAGCCCCCTTTAAATGTAAGTCGGTCAGTTGGCCATGTTGGTCGCGCACCTGTGCCAGCAGCAAGCCACGCCCATCGCCGAGTTGACCTGCCCACTGTCCAAACTGATGTCCAGCATAGGCCATTGCCAACGGTGCAAAGCCTTCAGGGACGGTTTGACCGGCCAAAATCGCCACCCAATCCCAGTCGGCAGGCCAGCCCAATTGGCTTGCGACCAGTGGATTAAAATGTCCGGCGCTGGGGTTGTTCAGCGGGTCAGGCGCTTGCTGATGATACAAACGTGGATCAAGCAGGGCGTAGCGGTTGTCAACTTGCATAGCGGTGCTCAAACAAAAATACTCAGAAACTGTAAACCGCAGCCAAAAAAATGACCAGACATATTGTCTGGTCAGGCTCAATATTACTGGACGG
>JBAQKP010000114.1:0-2884 GCA_049301135.1 Moraxellaceae bacterium
CATCAGGGCAGATTTCCTTAAAGGTCTTGAGTAAATTGAGCGAATGCTGATAGTCCGAACCAGGCCGTATGGCTTTATATAAACGTGGCACGGTTTCGATATTATGGTTAAACACATCTGGCGGACATTCACGCATAATCCGCAGTGCAATATCCATCCGACCGCGAAAATCTGGCACGAGGATTTCAAGCAACGTATTCGGGCTGATCTGACGGGTCTCGCGGATACAATCAACGAAGTGTTGTGCGCCACCATCGAGTAAATCATCTCGATCCACCGAAGTAATCACCGCATATTTTAAGCCGAGTCCCGCAATGGTTTCGGCCATATGGCGTGGCTCGTCGGCATCGAGTGCCTTCGGACGACCGTGTGCCACATCACAAAATGGACAACGCCGCGTACAAATATCGCCCATGATCATAAAGGTCGCCGTACCGCCACCGAAGCATTCTGGCAGGTTCGGACAGGCGGCTTCTTCACAGACGGTATGCAGTTTTTGCGCGCGAAGGGTATCTTTAATTCGCTGTACTTCAGCGGGTGCGGTCATTTTGACCCGAATCCAGTCCGGTTTTTTTGGGACATCGACAGTCGGAATAATTTTGACCGGAATCCGTGCCATCTTGTCTGCGCCACGCAGTTTTTCACCCACGACAGGTCGGCGAGGCGTTACGGGGGTGTCGGTCATGGCAAGCTCTGCGTTATCGGTGATGCGGTGCTAGGATTATAGGCCAGATTGCAGTGATTGGGAGGGTGTAAACGCTGGATTGTTTGACCGTCGATTCTGCTGTGGCTTTTGCTATACTTGGTGCAGCATTTATGATGGAAGCACTGCGGCATGACCTCAACATCGGATGATCAATCCCAGACCTCAGCACAGGCCATTCCGACACTTGCGGACTTGCGCGATCAGATCGACCACGTGGATCAACATATTCACCGTTTATTGAATCAGCGCGCGCGATTGGCGGAGCAAGTTGCACACGCCAAACAAGCCACCGAAGCCAATCCGGTATTTTATCGCCCCGAACGTGAAGCACAGGTGCTGCGTGCGGTGATGGCGCGGAATACGGGTCCGCTGGGTGATGAAATCGTGGCGCGCTTATTCCGTGAAATCATGTCGGCCTGTCTGGCGCTTGAAGCCCCGCAAACCATTGCATTTTTGGGGCCTGCGGGGACGTTTACCCAAGCCGCTGCCTTGAAGCACTTTGGGCATTCGGCAGTCTGTGCGCCACAAGCCACGATTGATGAGGTATTCCGTGAGGTCGAAGCGGGCAGTGCGCATTATGGCGTGGTGCCGGTCGAGAACTCATCGGAAGGCGTGGTCAATCATACGCTGGATTGTTTTTTAGCGTCGTCATTGCATGTGATGGGCGAGGTCGAGTTAAGGATTCATCATAATTTGTTGGTCGCCGAAACCACCCGTAAAGAGTCGATCACGCGGATTTATTCGCATCAGCAATCACTGGCGCAGTGTCGCAAATGGCTGGATGCACACTATCCGAATGCCGAGCGGGTGGCGGTCAGCAGTAATGCTGAAGCGGCGCGGCGGATTAAGACCGAATGGCATTCGGCAGCGATTGCCGGTGAGTCGGCGGCGGAGCAATACGGCCTTGAGATGCTGCATCGCAATATTGAGGACAATCCAAGCAATACCACGCGGTTTTTGATTATTGGTCGTGATGCTGTGCCGGTCAGTGGCGACGACAAAACCTCGCTACTGATTGCGGCGCATGATCGTGCCGGTGCGTTGTTGGAGATTTTGCAGCCGTTTGCCCAGCATCAGATTTCGCTGACCAGTATCGAAACGCGGCCTGCGTTGCCGGACAAATGGGCGTATGTGTTCTTTATTGATTTAAAAGGTCATCAGGCCGATCCGGCGGTAGCGGCGGCGTTGGCGGAGATTCGGCCACAGGTGAAAGAGCTGCGGGTGTTGGGATCGTATCCTCGCGCGGTGTTGTAGCGATCAGTGATTGTCACAGGCTTGTTTGATCGTGCGTGGTGCTGACAGCCCGCACGATGGCGAAGAATTTTGCTGTTGCTTGGTCTGTATTTTCGATGGCTAAGCTTTTCTACGATTAGGTTTTTGGATGTTTTTGCATGAATAGTCTGCCGCAGATTCAACCCGCCAATGTGGGTATCGCCAAGATTGCACCGTATCAGGCCGGTAAGCCGATTGATGAGCTCAAGCGTGAGTTGGGCTTGACTGATATCGTCAAACTGGCCAGCAATGAAAACCCGCTGGGTTGTTCGCCGCAGGCCAGTGCTGCGATGCAGGCCGAGTTGGCACAGATTGGCCGCTATCCAGATGGCAATGGTTTTGTGTTAAAGGCTGCGATTGCCGATAAATTTGCGGTCGAGATGAGCCAGATCACCCTCGGTAACGGTTCCAACGATATTCTGGAACTGGTGGCGCGGACGTTTATCGCGCCGCATCAGTCTGCGGTATACAGTCAGCATGCGTTTGCGGTGTATCCGCTGGTGGTGCAAGCGGTTGGCGCGACAGGGATTGAAGTGCCTGCACAGGATTTTGGCCATGATCTGGTGGCGATGGCGCAGGCCGTGCGCGAGGATACCGCGGTGGTATTCTTGGCTAATCCAAATAACCCGACCGGCACGTGTTTTAGTGAAGCGGCGTTTGCAACGTTTATGCAGCAGATCCCGTCTAACGTGCTGGTGGTGCTGGATGAGGCGTATGTGGAGTATTTTCCAGAGCAGTTTAATAGCCTAAAATTTTTGCCACAGTATCCAAACTTGCTGATTAGTCGAACGTTTTCGAAGGCGTATGGCTTGGCGGCGCTGCGGGTCGGGTTTGGGTTGGCGAGCAGTCAAATCAGTGATTTGATCAATCGCGTGCGTCAGCCGTTTAATGTGAATAGCCTTGCCT
>JBAQKP010000115.1:0-6697 GCA_049301135.1 Moraxellaceae bacterium
GTCATGCGCAATCTATTGGGTCCAAGTCGGGACAATCCAGCAGGGATTGAGTTTGCGGCCAGCGGGCAGATTTGTAACGCGATTGAGCCGGTGCTGACGCTGGGTGTCGGTGGCGATGTGATGATGATGTTTGGTCGCGATTGGCAGATTGATGCGAGTCTGCGTGATTTTTTTGCGCCGTGTGATCGGGTGCTGCTCAACATGGAAGGGGTGATTACCGATCAGCCGAAGCGTGGCCCTGACCAAAAACACGATGCACGGATTATTCCAGCGTTGGCGCAGTTAAGCGACCCGTCTAAGACATGGCTGTCACTAGCCAATAATCACTCGGCTGACTTTGGCCATGCCGATTGTTTAAGTTCGATGCGGCAGTTTGAGCAGGCCGGCTATCGTTGTTTTGGTTTGCAGGAGTCGCCGTATGCTGACTTGCATCCGGCGTTGCGTGTGGTGGCGGCGACCCAGTGGAGCAATCGGCCTTCGCAAGATTTGTATTGGCTCGATCAAGCGCCAGAGCAGCATCGTCGAGAGGGTTGTTTTAACTTGTTGTTTCCGCATTGGTCGTATGAGATGGAGTGTTATCCGCGTGTGCCTGCGGTGGCGCAGATGCAGCAGTGGTTGACGCAGTTTGATGCGGTGGTCGGGCATCATTCGCACACGCCACAGCCGATTGCTTTGCATGCGGTGCAGGATACACGGCAGCAGTTGGCGGCGTATTCGCTGGGTGATTTGTGTTTTGGCTTGGGCTTTAAAAATTGGCCAGCCTTAAAGCACTATCCGTATGGGATTGTGGCGCGGCTGGAGATTGGACGGTTAACGTCTGATCCGAGTCGTTGGGCGATTGGACGCTTGGATTGGTCATTTGTGGATTGTGCAGCGAGTGCCGATAAAAAACTATTTACCTCGAAGCTGGTGGGGGGAATTCCGTATTTTCGCTGAGTTCAACGTCATTGCTTGATTGGTGTGGTAGGCGGATGTTATGTTGAGGCAAGTTTTTTATTTGGCCTCAACATCCCTTTAGTTGCACATCTATAACGGTGATTTTTTTGAAAGCATTTATCCTTTTGGCGCTGGTCGCTTTTGGCGGCTGGCAATACTATCAGCACAATATCAATACCTCGGCCTCAGTCGAAACATATACCGATGTGCAACCGGACACGTACTTTAATGATGAGCCGCTCCCAGTCGAAGCACCGATCTTTAGTCAGCCAAGCCAGAATTTTCGCTGTGATGGTCGGCAACATTGCAGCCAGATGAACTCCCGCGAAGAGGCTGAATTTTTTGTGAGGAATTGTCCTGATACCAAAATGGATGGCGACAGTGACGGCGACCCTTGTGAAAATGATTCAAGATTTTAGCTGTACGTTTCTATGGTAGATATCTGGGCTATTGAGTAAAAACACGGCGAAACCAATAACGATTGGTCGTTTGTGGATTGCGCGGTGAGTGCTGATAAAAAATCGTTTACCTCGAAATTGGTGGAAGGGATTCCGTATTTTAGGTGAATTATTACGACAGATTGGGACGCAGTAAATTTGGAATCAGCTGCATTTTCTGCTTGATTCGGAATATATTGAGCGAGTAGCCACCATGAACAGGATATTCAACATGAGCCAACACCATACAGAAGCATTTGATAGCCAACTCAAGCAGATCGAGTTTTACCAAAAATACCCCGAATACTTGCCGTTTATTGGTCAGTCCTATGAGGTAAATAAAATTTTATTTCTGGGTGAAAGTCATTACTTCCCCAAAGAAAGTACTTGGCATAAAGTACCGGAAGACTGGTACAACGGCTCAAGTGAGTTGTTGGTTGACGATGAGGTGTATTACATTAACACGCGCCGTGTTGTAAACAATATTGATAAAAGCTCAGCAAAACCACAAAAGTGGAAAAAGAGCCGTACTATTTTCAGAAATATAGAACGAGTCATGCTTGATTCAGGACTGCCCAAAACAGACAACCTGTTTTGTCATGTTGCGTTCATGAATGCATTCCAACGACCTGCCGACGAGCATGGTGATAGTATCAAGGTTCGTCCAATCGACGTTGAGCAATCTGCACAAGTGATCAGACAAGTGATCGAAATTATTCAGCCCAAACACATTTGTTTTGTTTCCTCGAAGGCATCAAAACATTTAGCCCAGCAGATTGGTGTAAAAAGTGATGTGGTGATGCACCCAGCCAGTGCATGGTGGAATCGCCCAACCAAACAGGGTTCCACAGGCAAGGCGGATTTGATGAAACTGCTTGCGCAATACACCGCATCAAACCATTAGCAGCGCATGTCCATGCCAGTGTTTTTAGATTTTGAAGCATCCAGCCTTGCCAGTGGTTCGTATCCGATTGAGGTCGCGTGGGGTAGTTCAGAAGACTCAATCGAGTCACATTTGATCTCGCCCGCTGCTATTTCGACGTGGACGGACTGGAGTATAGTTGCACAGCAGTTACATTGCCTGACTCGTGAGCAGTTGTTGAGTGAGGGTCAGCCGCCGATCTGGGTGGCACGCCGCATGAATGAACAGCTTGCGGATCAAATCGTCTATACCGATAATCCTGATTATGATGGATTTTGGCTGGATCAGTTGTTTAAAAGATCGGCTGGTCTAAAGGCCAAGTTTCGCTTGGCGCACATTGATGATTTACTACTGGATCTGATCAGCACCGATACAGCCGACCGTGCGCGTGCAGTGGATGTGCTGAGAGCGATGAAACCGATGGCGCGACAGTCTGTTGCTGGACAGCACCGTGCATCATTCGACGTGCAATACTTATTAAAACTGCATGCGTTAGTCGTGGATTAGCAATCTCCATTCCAGAGTAAACTCCATCCACCACAGCGACCCCAACCCCATCATGCAAACACAATGCACCACCTGCCACACTGATTTTACCTGTCATGGCGCGAGCCAGCAGCCGTGCTGGTGTATGGATTATCCACCGCTATTGAGTCCTAGTAGTGACTCCGATTGTCGCTGTCCTGCTTGCCTAACCCGTGCTGTGAGTGAGCAAATCACCCAACAGATCGACATCCAAGCCGTACATCTATTTGCACCATCACAAGCCATCGCCCACCAAAAACTGCCGCTGATCGAAGGGCTGGATTATCAAGTTGATTCAGCCGGACGCTGGATTTTGTCGCGCTGGTATTTACTCAAGCGCGGCGAGTGCTGTGGTAACGCCTGCCGCAACTGCCCATATGGACACGCCGCAGTCAAATAAGCACCAGACTCTGTGAGTCATCCATCGCCCGAAACGGTCAAAAAACCGTCTTAAAGCTGTCACATCTGCCGCCTAAGCTTGATCAGAACGATCACGTAGAGAGTCAGATGATGAACGCCAAAGTATCTCGTTCACCGATCAAATTCCCATTCCAAAGCAAAGCAAGCAAGCCTGCCAAAGCGCTTGCACCACACCAGTCCAAACTGGTTTGTCAGGTCGCCCAAGATGCGACCACGATTTTAGATGTGCAGCGCTTTCGTGCCAAAGTATTCGGCGAAGCCTATCAGACCGAGTTTGCCGATGGCATCGACCACGACCCGTTTGATCAATACAGCATTCATGTGTTGGTGCGTGATGTGGATACACAACAAATTGTCGCCTGTACGCGAGTGATTACTCCTGCTGCCAAACATGCACTCGGTCGCTATTACTCTGAAACCGAGTTTCAACTCGATGATTATCTCGCCGATAAACAAGATGTGTATGAAATCGGCCGTACCTGTGTGGATACTAGCTATCGCGGTGGTAAAGTGCTGGCAGTGTTGTGGATGGGCATGTTGCCGCTGGTGTTTAATCAACTCAAAGCCCAATACTTGATTGGTACGGTCAGTGTGAATCTCAGTGCCAATCCACAAAAAATCATTGCCACCGAAGGCTATATCAAAGCCAAAGCCAAAACCAAAAAAATCAAAAGTCTGATGCCATTTTGTGTCGATGACTATATCAGTGGACAAGACGCAATGTTCAGCGATGTCTGGCTGAATGAACCCACTGCCAAACAAATTAAGCAGCAGGCGAAACAACAGGCCAAAAAACTTCAAAAATTAGGCAAAGGCAAAGATCAGTCGATCTACGATAAAAAACAAGTGCCGTCACTGATCAAAAAATACCGTCGTTGTGGGGCAGTGTTTTCGGAGCAAGCTTGTTTTGATCCAGCGTTCAACTGTGTCGATTATTTTATCTCGATTGAGGTGAATAAACGCCTGCTGCTAAAACTCAGCATGGTGTGCAAACTGATTGAATTAAATAATGTTAAAAACCGTCTGAAAAAAATGGCTTAAGTGGTGGTCAAATAGTGTGATGTTGGACAGTAGCTCGGCTGCAACAGCACAATGTCTTGACAAAAGAGAGTCAGTGGTCTTTGATGAAGACCGCAACAAATGATAAGCCTTTGAACCTAAAAAACTGGAGTCAACCTATGGAATGGTATCTGAAAGTGGTACGCGACAACTACGCCAACTTTACTGGCCGTGCGCGTCGTCAAGAATATTGGATGTTTAGCGTGTTTCATCTGATTGCGATTATTGTGCTGGCGATGATTGATGGCGTGATTTTTGGCAATATGATTCTCACAGGGCTGTATCTGTTGGCGACGCTTGTGCCCAGTTTGGCAGTGACGATTCGGCGCTTTCATGACCAAGATAAAAGTGGCTGGTTTGTGTTGTTGAGTCTGATTCCCGTGATTGGTGGTTTGATTTTATTGGTATTTATGTGCCTAGAAGGTACACGTGCAGGTAATCGTTTCGGCGCAGATCCTAAAGCCATGGCTTTGGACTTGAATAAATAGCACTGCCAAACCACAAAAAAGCGCGAATCAATCGCGCTTCTTTGATGTCTATTGCACCATTTATGCAGTGGCAAAATACTCAGCAGGGAAGTCCATCAACTGTGCTGCGCCAGCATCGACTGCGGCAGCACGGGCATCCAGTTCTGGCAACACGCGGGTCACAAAGAAACGCGCCAGCAAGGTTTTGTCGCTGTAGAACGTGCCGTCTTTGCCGTTGGCGGCTTCGGTCATCAGCGCAAACATGTAGGCGTAGCTCATCAAGCCAAACGCGTGCAGGTAGTCAACACAGGCAGCATTGACTTCGTCGGCATT
Source organism: Moraxellaceae bacterium (assembly GCA_049301135.1). Lineage (GTDB taxonomy): Bacteria > Pseudomonadota > Gammaproteobacteria > Pseudomonadales > Moraxellaceae > JAYXXU01. Next base: position 5,100 of record JBAQKP010000115.1, read on the forward strand.
GGTTTTGCTGCGGGCAATCACGTTGGCCGTCAAGGCTTCAATCCGGTCAACGGCTGTGAGCAAGGCTGCTTTTAAAAAGTCGTTGTCGGCTTTCATGTTGGCCGCAAATTCACGAATTTCAGCCAAGTAAGTGGCGACAAACGCGCCGCCGTTACGCACCACTTTACGACCCATCAGGTCCAAGGCTTGAATGCCGTTGGTGCCTTCATAGATTTGCGCAATCCGCACGTCACGCACGTATTGTTCCATGCCCCATTCACGGATGTAGCCATGGCCGCCAAACACTTGCTGTGCATCGACACAGGCTTCTAGTGCGCGGTCGGTCAGGAAGGCTTTGGCGACTGGTGTGAGCAGTGCAACACGGTCGGCGGCCAAGGTTTTTTGTTCACCCGAGCCATACTTGGACAAGTCCAGTTGACGCGCCACATACATGGCAAAGCAGCGGCCTGCTTCGTTGTGAGCGCGGGCATTCAACAACATGCGACGCACGTCGGGGTGATGAATAATCGGGTCAGCAGTTTTGTCGCTGGCTTTAACACCGGTTGCGCTACGGCCTTGGGTGCGGTCGGCGGCATAGGCGGCGGCATTTTGGTAGGCGATTTCAGACGCGCCCATGCCCTGCAAGCCCATCGACAGACGTTCGTAGTTCATCATGACGAACATGGCGGCCAAGCCTTCGTTTTCTTTGCCAACCAAGTAGCCCGTCGCACCGTCGAAGTTCATCACGCAGGTGGCCGAGGCTTTGATGCCCATTTTATGTTCGATGCTGCCAACGTTTACAGGGTTACGCGCACCCAGTGAGCCGTCGGCATTTGGCATGAATTTCGGGACGATAAACAGCGAAATACCCTTCGAGCCTTCTGGCGCATTCGGGGTTTTGGCCAGTACCAAGTGGATGATATTGTCGGTCAGGTCGTGTTCACCACCGGTAATAAAAATCTTGGTGCCGCTGATGGCAAAGCTGCCGTCATCGTTTGGAATGGCTTTGGTTTTGATAATCCCTAAATCCGTACCTGCATGTGGCTCGGTCAAGCACATGGTACCCGACCACTCGCCAGAGTAGATTTTCGACAGGTAGGTCTGTTTTTGTTCTTCTGACGCGTAACCGACCAACGCCAACGCTGCACCGACGGACAGCAGTGGGTACAAGGTGAATGATGGATTGACCGCAAAAATCATTTCTTCGGCCAGCATGGTGACCATTTTGGGCATGCCTTGGCCGCCCCATTCTTCAGCAGCGCCCAAGCCAACCCAGCCGCCTTCGGCATATTGGGTAAAGGCTTCTTTAAAACCTTTGGGTGTGGTGACCACGTTGCCGTTAATTTGTGCGCCTTCTTCGTCGCCTGTGCGGTTCAACGGCAACAGAACGTTTTGGCTAAATTTAGCCATTTCTTCTAGGACGGCATCCACAGTGGCCATGTCAACGTGAGCCAGATCTGGAATCGATTGCCAGAATTGATCCGCAGCAAAAACGTCGCTGAGGATAAAGCGCATGTCCTGAAGGGGAGCATTATATACGGCCATGATTCACCTATAAGATGGTCTAAAAAAGACTGATGCACGCTGCATCAATCGGAGAAACAGACAAAAAACCAAAC
>JBAQKP010000116.1:0-17926 GCA_049301135.1 Moraxellaceae bacterium
TTTCGCGCAGTTCATGCTGATCGCGGCAGTCAGGGTGGTTTTACCATGGTCAACGTGACCGATGGTGCCGACGTTAACGTGCGGCTTGTTACGTTCAAACTTGGCCTTTGCCATAGTGATCTTCCTCGTTCACGCCGGATGGCGAAGCACCCGTCTAATCCCAATACATGACCAATATTTAACGGTTAAACATTGGCACCATTCAATCATTTTTAGGCCGAAACCCTAAACAGAAAGACGGTCTAAGACCGCCCTAATGCTTACTAAAACATGCAAAAATGGAGCTCTTATCCAGACTTGAACTGGAGACCTCTCCCTTACCAAGGGAGTGCTCTACCACTGAGCTATAAGAGCGTAATCGCAACACAACTAAAACATTTACGGGCTGCACATAATGGAGCGGGTGGCGGGAATCGAACCCGCGCGATCAGCTTGGAAGGCTGAAGTTCTACCATTAAACTACACCCGCGTGCTTTATTGCTTACCCTGATCTGTCGATCAGTATCAATATGGTGGTGGGAGAAGGATTCGAACCTTCGAAGCTTTCGCGACAGAGTTACAGTCTGTTGGGTTTGACCGCTCCCCAATCCCACCTTAAAACAAGACAGCGAACTGTCTAGCACGCTTGGCGACCTTGCATGTATTGAATGGTGCCGGCACCAAGAATCGAACTCGGGACCTACTGATTACAAGTCAGTTGCTCTACCAACTGAGCTATACCGGCAGCACTGTAACACACGTTCGATCAGCATCGAAGCGGCGGACATCATAACAAAATCGAATGGTTTAGCAAGCAGTTTTTTGCAAAAAACTGCCAAAAGCAGTGACTAAAGCACTAAACCGGTGGCTGACAGCTCCACTGCCCGCACAACTGCTCGCGCTTTGATCAATGTTTCGTTCCACTCACTCGCAGGCACCGAATCAGCCACCACGCCCGCACCGGCTTGGACATGCACTTGTCCACCACGAATCACTGCCGTTCGAATCGCAATCGCAGTGTCCATTTCGCCATGCCAGCCCAGATAACCGACTGCACCACCGAACACCCCACGGCGTACTGGCTCTAGCTCATCAATGATTTCCATCGCCCGAATTTTGGGTGCGCCAGACAGCGTGCCAGCCGGAAAGGTTGCCTTAAAAACGTCTAAGGCATCTAAACCAGCACGCACTTGACCTTCTACATTTGAGACAATGTGCATCACATGCGAGTAACGCTCAATCGTCATGCGCTCAGTGACCCGTACCTGCCCGATCTGACTGACTCGACCGACGTCATTACGTCCCAAATCAATCAGCATCAAATGTTCAGCAATCTCCTTAGCATCGGCCAGCAACTCCTCTGCTAAGGCCTGATCTTGCTCAGGCGTGACACCGCGTGGCCGTGTGCCTGCGATGGGTCGCACCGTGACCACACCGTGCTCAAGTCTTGATAAAATTTCGGGCGAAGATCCAACCAAGTCAAATGGCTGCCGATCAACCGTAAATCCTTGTAATAAAAATAAATATGGCGATGGATTTAAATGACGTAATGCACGATATACCGATAGTGCATCGCCATCAAATGGCGAGCTTAAGCGCTGACTCGGCACGACCTGCATCACATCACCGGCACGAATGTACTCCTGCACCTGCTCGACAGCGGCCATAAACGCCTGCTCGCCGGTCTGTGAGACAAACTGGGGCGGCGTGTGCGGTGTGGCCTGCAACTGTAACGGTGCAGCCAAGCGCTGCTCAAGCAGATCAAGCGACTGTTGGGCGGCATCAAACGCATCTGGATCGGCCGCATCGGCATGCACGATCAGAAACAACGTATCACGCAGGTTATCAAACACCACCACTTGCTGTGATAGCGTCAACCAAATGTCCGGCAGACCAATCGGATCGACCGACGAGCCTGCACCGAGTTTAGATTCAATACAGCGCACACAATCGTAGCCAAAATAACCGACCAACCCACCGGTAAATCCGGTCAGTTCAGGAATTTCAGCTTGGGTTGGCACGCGATATTGGGCTTGAAAATCACGAATATACTGAAAAGGATCGGCACAGGCGGTACGCTGCACATGATGCGCAGTCTGTATCGACATGTGGCCATCTCGATACTGCAACAGCGTGCCCTGCCCCAAACCGATCATCGAGTAGCGCCCCCAACGCTCACCGCCTTGCACCGACTCAAACAAATAAGCGGGCACATCGGCTTGACGCAACCGTGCATACACAGCCAGTGGAGTTTCGGTATCGGCTAAACGCTGGCGAAAGACGGGAATGTGGCTATAGCCTTGAGCCACCAGTTGATCAAATTGGACACGGTTCATCATGCAGTCATCTCAAAATACGCGGTAAACGAGGCGGTGTTCTGACCACAGTCGAGTCAGAACACATCAGACTTTAATTAATCACGCCAACGTTGGACGATATTTTGCGACAACATCATAGACTCAGATCAATAGGTGGGGACAATCGAAACGTTAAAACAATTCAAGCAGTGAATCAAGCAGTAAATCCGGCGCGCAGGCTTGCAACGGCTCGCCATGATTATAGCCGTAAGTCAGCGCGATACAGGCCATGCCTGCGGCGTGGGCGGCTTCAACATCGTTGCGCGAGTCACCGATCATCACCGCTTGATCTGGCAATACGTCATAGTAAGCCAGCGCATGCAAAAGCGGTGCAGGATGCGGCTTACGGTGATCGAGACTATCCCCGCCGAGCACCAAGCCAAAATAACCGAGCAAATTCAGTTGCGATAGTAATTTTTTGGCAGGCATCAACGGCTTATTGGTGATACAAGCCAGATGCAACTGCTGTGCTTGGCAATACTCCAAACAACGTAGCACACCATCATACACCTCACTATCGACACAGACACTTGACTGATAGCGCAGCATAAATTGACTGAGTAATGGGGCATGCAGATCTGGATCCGCTCGCAAATACTCAATCGCACAATGCACCAAACGACTGGCACCACGGCCGACCCAGTGTCTGACCTGTTGCTCACTGACCGCAGGCAAGCCCAAATCTTGTAGCGCAACCAGCAGTGCGGCGTGAATATCACTGGCCGAATCCACCAGCGTCCCATCAAGATCAAAAAAAATCGCTTTTAAGCCGCCGAATGGTCCTAGCGTCGCACCCATATTCCGCTCCTCACAGGTCACACGGCGATCTTACAGACCTCGTTTTTAACCGACGACAAAAATCAGTGCGGTGAGCATCAGCAATAACAAGACCATCGCCAATAAGATCAGCGGAGACACGCGTAATCCAGACGGTTCTGGCGGCGTGACTTTCGGAAATTTTGGGGCAGCCGCTGCAATCGGCGCAGCTGGTTCAGGCGTCGTCACTGGCGACGGCACGACAGGCGCAACTGTGGGCGTTGCAGGCGGTGGCGTAATCGGGCGTGGGCGGCTCGCACTCGGTGCAGGTGGAACTTTTAAGGCTGGATGGAATTGGGTTTTATCCAGATTCTCGGCTTCAACGGCAGGCGCAGCCTTCGGTGACAAGCCCTGAACCACTCGAAAAACCACGGCATCGACTTTGACTTCGTCGCCTAAAAACAGTGGCTGTTCGTGGGTTTTTTTAGCGTTAACATAGGTGCCGTTCGATGAGCCTAAATCGCGAATCCACAACTGCTCATCACGCAATAGTAATTCTGCATGCCGACGCGACACATGGCCCCCGCTGACCACGATTTCAGAGCTCGGATCACGACCAATCCGCTTCATGCCATCGACATTCATCAGCTTGCCCGCGAGTGGTCCTGTCATGGCTTTGATTTGCCATTTGACCTCGCTGACTGCTTTTAAATTGGGTTTGGATTTTGAGCCAACAACAGCATTTTTAGCTTGGCGTGTTGGATCAATCAAGGTCAACTCAATCTGATCAATCCCGATCAGATCACCGAGCATGACTTCGGTTTGCTCCGTAATGCTAAGGCCATTAATCCGCACGACTGCCCCATCAACAGGCTCAATAAATACCCGATGATTTTTTTGTTTGATTTTGGCGTGAAACGGCTGTACCTGATCGTCCTTAATCACCAGTTGGTTTTTAATTTCGCGGCCGATGCCAAACTCTTCATCAACAATCCAAAACGAAGATTGTCGGTTATCCGTAAATTGAAGCTTCAGCATAAGATCCTCTATTGCTCAGCTTTGGGGGTGGTTTTTGGCGCAGATGGTTCCGTAGTATACACTTGCGAAAGCTGTTCGGGTAGACGGGTAAAATCGCCACGCCCATCCAAGCTTAACTGTAACATGCGAATTTGATTATAGCGATTTTGGCTAATTTGTGTCGCAGAACTATTGTCGCGCAGGATCGTCGGTTGTAAAAAAACCAATAGATTACGCTTGGTTTGATCATTTGCACGCGAGCGAAATAACCCACCAATCAACGGTAATCGACCGAGGCCGGGTACCTGACTGACGGACTCGCTTTGGTCTTCTTGCATCAAACCACCCAGCGCAATAGTTTGCTGGTCATCGGCAAGAATCGTGGTTTTAATAAAGCGCTTGTTGGTAATCAGGTCAGATGAACGCACCGAACTGCTGGTGGGGACGACTGATGACACCTCTTGTGCCACTTCAAGTCGGATCGTGCCACCTTCGCCAACATGAGGAATCACTTTCAGATTGATCCCGACATCCCGCCGCTCAATCGTGGTAAACGGATTGCTGGTGCCACCCGATCCTGTGGTGGTCGAACCAGTAATAAACGGTACGTTTTGCCCCACTAAAATATTGGCTTCTTCATTATCCAAAGTCATAATTGACGGCACCGACAACAAATTGGCACTACTGGTGCTTTGCAGTGCCTGCAAGATCGCTCCGTAGAAGCTGTTATCACTGCGCACCTCACCGAGGCCAATTAATGCGCCGGACAAACCACTCGCCGCACCAGCCAGTGCAGCGCCGTTCGCGCCAGAAGCAGCGGCAGCGGCAATCGAGCCCAGACTTAAACCTGCATTATCAAAGCTAATCGTGCCAACGCCGGTGCTGGCGTTGCCCAGCGCCCATTGCACGCCCAACTGATCGGCATTACTGCCGGAGACTTCAACAATCGCTGCCTGAATCAATACTTGAGCACGGCGAATATCCAGCTGTTTAATCGCGGATTCGATCTCACGCATTAAGGCCGGATCTGCTTTAACGATCAAAGCGTTCTGACTTTCATCGGCAATAATACTGACCTTCGGGGCAGTCGGGGCAGCCGCAGCACTCGAACCCATCGCACTACTTGGCCGTGCCACACTACTGCTGGCGGTGTTGCTACTGAGCGCACTACTGGCCGAGGCACTATTGCTGGCACTGCTGCCACCACTACTATCGCCACTCAAACTGGCCGTGCTGGTCAATGTGCTGGTCGGCGCACTACTGACCAACGAACTATTGTTCATCAGACCTTGTAGCATTTCGGCCAGATTTTTGGCACTGGCATGACTGAGTCGAAACACGCGTAGACCGCCTAAGCGTTCGGCAGGCACGATATCCAGTTGCTTAACCAGCTCGCGAATCCGCTCACGACTGCGTGCATCACCTTTCACCAGTAAGCGATTACTGCGACTATCTGCAATCAGTCGTAATCGTGAGCCACGCACATCACGCTGCGGTGTGGTCGCACTCATCGCTTCAATTAAGGTAATAATTTCTTCGGCTTGGCTGTGTTGTAGCGGAATAATATCCAGCCGGTCGTTACCACCGCCGTCGAGCGTTTGTACTAAAGCTTCTAGTTGCCCGATATTGCCCGCACGATCAGACACCAACAGGGCGTTAGTACCCGGTACGGCAGCCAAGTGCGCAAACTGCGGCATCAGGGGTCGAATCGCTGGAATCAGGTCGTTTGGATTGGTGTTTTCGAGCCAGATCACGCGAGTGACCACCTCTTCTTCACCGGCCTTGCGGCGCAAATCAAACGGCACACCGGCCTGTTTGGCGTTGACATCTGGCACGAGTTTGACCGTATTGCCCGACGGCACGGCAACCACGCCGTTGACGTTCATCACGCCCATAAACAGGTCGTACACTTCTGTTTTGCTAAGTGCTTTGTTGGAAATCACGGTGATATTGCCTTTCACCCGAGGATCAACCACGAAGTTTTTACCGGTAATATCGGCGACTTCACCGATAAACGCAGTAATGTCGGCATCACGCAGATTGATTTTCCATGTTTGCGCATGTACCGGAAACGCCAATGCAATCAGCAAGGGGCTGACCAGCCACAGCTTGCGCCAGATCGGTGTGCGCCCAAACGGAGTCGAGGAGGTCTTTAGCAGTTGTTGCATTGAAACAATTCTCCGGCACTAGCGGCCTGCACAGTAATCACATGTGGTTCTATCACAACCAGTCGCTTGCTTAACAGGCCGTGCATTAAAAGCTCTGCTGAATAGTCAAGGTTTGCTCGCCGCGCTGAATTTCGATTTGCGCATTGCGCGTTTGGCGAATTTGTTCGAGTAGCTTGGCATCGTTTTGCGGTTGGCCGAGAGTTTGGCCATTTACCGAGACTATCCGATCACCCGCGCGCAAGCCCATTTGATTGCGCAGATTGGCCGGTGCGCCTGCCGTCACCTCATAACCCTGCCCAGTCGCTGCTAGCCCCATACGGGTGAGATAACTGGCAGGGTTACTGGTCAACTGACTCTGCGCATCGACCAACGCACTATCCACCCGCTCGCTCGGGTTGCTGGGTGGTGCCGACATGCTTGAGGTAGCTGGTGGATTAGTTGATGGACTGTCTTCGCCAAATTTGAGCGTAACCAAACTGCCATCCGGACGACGCAGCTGCACACGATCCCAACTGACCGTCGCCACGGTCAGTTGCACATCTTTTAAGGTCTGTCCTACCCGATAACGATCAGCAACGCCATTGAGCAGCAGCATCGCCGATGAACCTGAAGCCGGACGACTGAGCATCACGCCTTGTAACCGAATTGGCACATTTAATGCTGTCGCAGGTGTGGCCGCTGTTAACTCTGGTCGGTCGATCTTAAACAATTGTACCGCACTGATATTGGGCACTGTACTCGGCTGGCTTTGTAATGCAACCTCACGCACCAACGGTGGTTGTGGCGGTGCGGCGAGCAACCAAATCACCGCCGCCATCTGCCAACACAGCCATAACAATAACGCCGCCAATAACCACGGTGCAATCGGGTTCAACAGTTGCCACTGAATGCGCCGCAGCATCACAGACCTCGCAGACTAGAAAGCGGTTGGCGTGTGGTGACGACTGCGGTATCTAAGCCCGCTTGCCCTCGATAGCCGATCACATTCTGCAACAGCCGCTGGGTCAGTTGTACATCTAACATCTGATCGGCCGACACATAAATATCACCCATACGACCATTGGTAGAGTCGGTCAATGCCAAGTGAATGCGCTCACGATCTAAGCCCAACTGGCCAACCAACGGCGGCATCGCCGCGCGCTGCGTGCGCCCTTCAAACGGATAGCCCAACGTACCACCACCCCAATTGAGTTGACCATCCACTTGATCAAAACCGTCTTTTTGATCCACGCGCATGCCTAGCGCATTGATTTGAATCGGACTGTCCGGCCATTGCCACGGCAATACACTGCGTAATGTGGTGGCAGAGATCTGCCCATTGACCTGTTTAAGCTGCCAAAACTGCCGTCCAACCACCACCCGACCACTGAGCTGACTGTCCGCAATACTCAGTTCCACATCGGCTGAGACGCGCAGCAACAGCAGCTCCAGCGGACGCAACTGCCAGCTCAACACCCCTTGCATCTGTTGCGCGTGCCAATCCGCCTGCCCCGCCCAGATATTTCCGGTGACATGATCAATATAAGGATTGTTCGGGGCAAACCGCGCCATAATCCATGCAGCGGGCAACTGCAAAACAATAAACACCAGCAGGAAGAATGCTGCAAAAAACCACCAGCGCTTTCCCAGCTGTTTTGTTGTGGTAGAGGTTGACACGACAAAAAATGCTCAGACACGCAAAGAGCTCGATTATGCGCAACTTTACCTGACAAACAAACCCTTTTCAGTCGCCAATTTTCACGGGTTGTACCCCAAATAAAAAAATGCCTGACAAAGCAGGCATTTTTGGATGCAACGCGGCAAATTATGCGCTGATCAAGAAGTCTTCTTTTGAGGCACCTGCCGCAATTGCAGCCACCAGCCAACGTGGCTGCTTACCGCGACCTGTCCACGTCTGTGATGCATCTGCGCTGTTGCGATAGCGTACTTCGACGGGCTTACGGGTGCTGGCTTTACGGGTCGCCTTGCTGCTACGGCCAATCGCAAGTAGTTCATCCAAGCTCACACCGAGATCTTGAGCGATTTGCTCGATTTTAGCGTAACCATCTTTTAGATCTTGTTGCTGACGCAACTTAATCATGCTTGATGCGTCTTTGGCGAGTTTTTGCAATTGATCAACAGTCAGTTGGCTCAGATCCGAATTCATAATGGCTCCATTATCTGGGTAAAGATGGCTTGCTCACACAGCAAAAGCGAGGCGGCATAAATGCCGACCCCACATCATAACCAGATTAACCAAGACTGCCAATCTTAAATATTATATTTGCAATTCAACAACAGATTAAAATGGTAAGTCATCATCCAAATCATTGGCTTGATATTGCGGCTGAGTCGGTGCGGCTGGGCGACGAGTATCTGCAGCTGGGCGGTTATTCTGCTCAGGCTGACGCGGGCTGTACGGCTCATAATCCTGACCCGAACTCTCTGGGTTAGAATAGGCTTGGCCACCACCGGCTGGACGGGCGCTATCTAGCATTTGCAGATTATCGCCGCGAATTTCGGTACTATAACGGTCTTGGCCGGTGGCTTTATCTTGCCATTTACGCGTACGCAAACTGCCTTCAATATAAACTTTGCTGCCTTTTTTCAGATACTGTTGTGCAATTTCGCCCAAGCGATTATTCAGCACGATTCGATGCCATTCGGTGGCCTCTTTACGCTCGCCGCTATTTTTATCCGTCCATTGCTCACTGGTCGCAATCGAAAACTGCGTCACCGATCCCCCACTGGGAAACGATTTGGTTTCAGGATCTTGCCCTAATGTACCGACCAAAATGACTTTATTCACACCGCGCATGACACTTCCCTCTATATATTGGGCTTTTGAGCCCACAACTCTACCTGACTCTACCTTAAAACACTATTGCCTAGAGCGCTACTGGATACTCAAGGATTTGCGACAATTCGTGTCGTCCTGCTTCACCCAATTGCCGTTTGTCGATTTTGAGGTAAGCAATTTTTTGCTCCAACAAAATCACCACGTCCTCTACTCCTTGCACAGCCAGCAAGCGCGACATCCATAGCTGCTCTTGACTGCCACTGAGGGTCTGAAGCACGGGCTGCGGCTGTGATAAGGCGCTGGGTAAACGCACCGCCAAACTGGACAAATACGGCGGCGAACTCAGACGACGCGCACTCAACCACCAAATCACACACAATCCGGTTAATACTGCCCACGCGGTCTGAATCGACACAAAGGTCAATAACTGGCCGCCAAGCACACCACCCGCAAATGCCCCTAAAAACTGACTAGAGGCATTTAACCCCATCGCAGTGGCACGACTGGCGACTGGCGCACGCTTGGCCAGCCAAGACGGTAATAACGCTTCAATTAAATTAAATGCAATAAAAAACAGTGCCAATCCCAATACCAAGCCCCATGCGTGGCCATCAAGTGCCATTAATAACGTCATGGACAGACCGATCAACAGTACTCCGAACATAAATATACGCTGCATTTGCTGCTTGGACTCAGCCACAATAATCGCTGGAATCGCCAAAACAAATCCCAGTAATAACAGCGGCAAATACAACCAGCCATGCTGGTTAATCGGCAGGTTTAACTGTTGAATTAACTGCATTGGCAACAGCACAAACACCGCGGTCATCAACAAATGCAGCACAAAAATCGAAAAATGCAATCGATTCAAATCAGGAATGTTTAATACAGTGTGCAATTGCTGGCGGTAGGACACGGGGATTTGCTTAATCAGCCGCTGCGGGGTCGGCACCAGCCATAATAAACCAATCGCTAAAATCGCCGCCACACTGGTCAACCAAAACAAACCACTCAAGCCAATCTGGCTGGTCAGCAGCGGCCCTAAACTAAACGCCACAATAAACGATAATGCAATGGTCATACCCATCGCCGCCATCGCTTTACCACGCTGCTCCTCGCGGGTCACATCAGCGAGTAAGGCCATCACAATCGCCGATACCGCACCACAGCCCGCCACGGCGCGACCCAAAATCACCCAAGCAATATGATCGGCACAGGCGGCGATCGCACCGCCCAGTGCAAAAACCAGCAGACCCAAAACAATCAGTGGCTTACGTGCAAATCGATCCGCCAGTAAACTCATCGGGATCTGCAACAAGGCTTGCGTTAAGCCATAGATGCCAATCGCCAGACCGAGTAATGCAGGCGTTGCACCATGATACTGCTGACCATACACCGCAAATACCGGCACAATCATAAACAGACCCAGCATGCGCAATGCAAAAATACTGCCCAGCGCAGCGGTGGCACGACGTTCAGAGCCATTCATGCAACGATCACCCGTCGAAAGCGAAAAGTACGGCGCGGATTATACGCGCAACCGCACAACAGCGCGGCATTCAATCGTGGCACGACGCGTCTGTTTTACCGATTCATCGGATTGTTCACGCTTTCCCACTTGATCAGCGCGCAATCATCGCCACAATAGCGCAGAGCTTTTTTGCCCACAGCCGCCGAGTCCTTGATCCATGAGCCAATCGCACATTCGTATTCGCGGCGCACGCACGCATAACCTGAAAAACATCTCTTTGGATATTCCGCGCGATCAGTTTGTGGTGATTACCGGTTTGTCAGGCTCAGGCAAGTCCTCCTTGGCCTTTGATACCTTGTACGCCGAAGGCCAGCGCCGCTATGTCGAGTCACTATCGGCGTATGCGCGGCAGTTTTTAAGCCAGATGGAAAAGCCCGATGTCGATAGCATCGAAGGTTTGTCGCCCGCGATTGCCATCGAACAAAAATCCACCAGCCATAATCCACGCTCGACGGTCGGCACAATCACTGAAATTTATGACTATTTGCGCTTGTTATACGCGCGAGTTGGTACACCATACTGCCCTGAACACGACCTGCCGATGGTGGCGCAGACCATCAGCGAAATGGTCGATCAAGTCAATTCACTGCCCGAGGGCACACCGCTGATGCTGCTCGCGCCGGTGGTGCGTGACCGTAAAGGCGAACACAGCGGCTTGTTTGATCAGTTGCGTGGGCAAGGCTTTGTGCGAGTGAGGATCAATGGCGAGCTCTATGACCTCGACGACGCGCCAACACTGGATAAAAAGAAAAAGCACCAGATCGAAGTGGTGGTAGATCGTTTTAAGGTGCGTGACGACCTCGGTAATCGTGTCGCTGAATCGTTTGAAACCGCGCTGCGGCTCGGCGATGATCTGGTGTATTTGCACTTTATCGATGGCAGTCAGGCCGACCGTGTGCTGTCGGCACGCCATAGCTGTCCGGTCTGTGATCGGGCGGTCGGTGAGCTTGAGCCGCGTTTGTTTTCCTTTAACAATCCGTACGGCGCGTGTCCGGTCTGTGATGGTCTGGGGCATCGGCATTATTTTGCTGCCGAAAAACTGATCAGTAATCCTGATCTGTCGATCAATCAAGGTGCGATTCGCGGCTGGGATCGGCAGCGGCCGTATTATTTTCGGATTCTGCTGACGGTCGCCGAACATTACGGCATCGACTGTGACTTGCCGTGGGCGGATCTGTCTAAACTGCAACACAACATCCTGCTGAATGGCTCTGGCAAGGACAAAATCGACTTTCGCTACACCGATGAACGTGGCCGCGTGCAAAGTCGTGTGCAGGTGTTTGAAGGCGTGCTGCCGTATTTGGAGCGCCGCTTTAAAGAAACTGAAAGTAACTTGGTGCGCGACGAGCTATCACAGTATCTGTCGCATGCGACCTGTGACGCATGCGGCGGCTCACGCCTTAACGAAATCGCCCGCCATGTCAAAGTCGCTGATGTCGCGCTGCCAGAAATCATCAGCAAGTCGATTGGCGATGCAACGCTGTACTATCAATCGCTGAGTCTAGACGGCGCAAAAGGTGAAGTCGCCGATAAAATCTTTAAAGAAATCCGCGAGCGTTTGCAGTTTTTGGTCAGCGTGGGGCTGAATTATCTGAGTTTGGCACGTTCTGCTGACAGCTTGTCGGGCGGTGAGGCGCAGCGGATTCGGTTGGCGTCGCAGATCGGCGCGGGTTTGATGGGCGTGATGTATGTGCTGGATGAGCCGTCGATTGGTCTGCATCAGCGCGACAATGACCGCCTACTACAAACCCTAATTCGGCTGCGTGATCTGGGCAACACCGTGTTGGTGGTCGAGCATGATGAGGACGCGATTCGCGCCGCCGATCATATTATTGATATTGGCGTGGGTGCGGGCATTCATGGCGGGCGGATTATCGCCGAAGGCACAGCGGCCGAAATCGCCGCCAATCCCGACTCACTGACCGGCAAATACCTGTCGGGCGAACTGTCGATTGCTGTTCCGAGCGAACGGCATCAGCCTGATCCCGAGCAGCAACTGACCTTAAAAGGCGCATCCGGCAACAATCTACAACAGGTCACGCTGAATCTGCCGCTTGGCCTGCTGACCTGTATCACCGGCGTGTCAGGTTCAGGTAAATCGACCCTGATCAACCGCACCTTGATGCCGCTGGCCGCCACGCAACTGAACGGCGCGACCACACTGACCGCTGCGCCATTTCAGGCGATTGTCGGCTTACAGCAGCTGGATAAAATGGTGGATATTGACCAAAGCCCGATTGGTCGCACCCCACGCAGTAATCCGGCGACCTATACCGGCCTGTTTACCCCGATTCGGGAATTGTTTGCCCAGACACCGGAAGCCCGCGCCCGTGGTTATGCGGCGGGGCGTTTTTCCTTTAATGTCAAAGGCGGTCGCTGTGAAGCCTGTGAAGGTGACGGCGTACTCAAAGTCGCGATGCACTTTTTGCCTGACATGTATGTGCCGTGCGATGTCTGTCACAGCAAGCGCTATAACCGCGAAACCTTAGAGGTGCATTACAAGGGCAAAAACATCTCGGATGTGCTGCACATGACGGTGGAGGATGCGGCGGAGTTTTTTGCGGCGATTCCGAGCATTCATCGCAAGTTGGACACGTTGATTCAGGTCGGTTTGGGTTATATTCGGCTCGGTCAGGCGGCGACCACGTTATCCGGTGGTGAGGCGCAACGGGTCAAGCTGGCGCGCGAGTTGGCCAAGCGGGATACCGGCAAGACTTTGTATATATTGGATGAGCCGACCACCGGTTTGCACTTCCATGATATTGCGAAGCTGCTCGAAATCTTGCATAGCTTGCGCGACAAGGGCAACACGGTGGTGGTGATTGAGCATAATTTGGATGTGATCAAGACGGCGGATTGGGTGATTGATCTGGGGCCTGAAGGCGGTGCGGGTGGCGGTTTGATTATTGCTGAAGGGACACCGGAGCAAGTCGCGCAGGTCGAAGCGTCGTTTACAGGGCAGTTTTTAAAAGGGTTGTTGCAGATCGCATAACATACTCACGGGGTCGCGCTTGATGATTCGGGCGCGACAACTAGATCTTAAGAAAAATAGAACCTATACGTCCTCAGTTCTAATTTTCCACCCAATTCTCTACTGACAACCCCTCGACCCGCTCAAATTCTTTGGTATTGTGAGTCACCAAAACATACCTTTCTGCCAAAGCATGTGCAGCAATCCATAAATCATTGCCACCAATCGGACGACCCACCCGCTGTAGATCTGCACGCAATCGCCCATAATGCTCTGCGGCAGCAACCGGCAACGGCAACACCTCGAGCAAACCACTGAGTTGTTGTAAGTTTCGCAGGTTATGCTGTAGTTTTTCGCTTTTGTAAGCACCGTAATACAGTTCACCCCAAGTCACCATCGACAGGCTGACTTGGGATGGTTTAAGTGTTGAAAAACGTCGAAGTACTGATTCAGGGCGCTGATTAATCAAATAAATACAGATATTAGTATCTAATAGATAGTGCTGACTCATAAACCCTCACGCTCTTGTGGCGGCAAGTCTTCACGGCCATCAGCAAACATTTCTAATGACGTGAAAAGCTCCAAGACTCGCGTCAAATCCTTTACAGGCTCGCGCAAGACCAACTCATCGCCACGCCGAAAAATTTCCAATTCTCTGACGTTTACCCGAAAAGCTTTGGGCAGACGAATAGCTTGACTGTTGCCGGAGTTAAATACTCGTACCGTTGTCATGGCGCACCTCAAACACTCAGCAATATACTTTTAGGATATACACTTTCATTTAAATCCGCAAGCACACCTCTGCCAAGCTCCCAAAAAATCCAGTATGCTGCGCAGGCCGAATCCCTTGCTCTGTCACCTGCTCTGCGGAACCTTGTGTTATGTCGATTGACTCCATCCAAAACGTCAGCAATGCGGCCAAATCTGCCGTCTCCCAAACCGCAGGCGCGGTCACTCAGACCGCCAGCCAATACAGTGACGTGTATGCGACGATCAACGACCTCGTACAAAGTTTTTGGGCGCGTGTCCCTTATCTGATTATCGCCTTGATCATTTTTGTCATTTTTTGGTTTTTGGCCAAACTGTTTAAAATCGTCGTGCGCAAAACCCTCGGCGCACATGCCCAGCGCAAACAAAATCTGGTCATGGTGCTCAATCGCATCGGCGGCACAGTGATTATTTTTGTCGGCTTCTTGGTGGCGATGGTGATTGCTATCCCTGGTTTTACCCCTGGCCAACTGATCAGCGCACTCGGGATTACCTCAGTGGCGATTGGGTTTGCATTTAAAGATATTTTTCAAAATTTATTGTCTGGGATCATTATTTTACTGAGTGAGCCGTTTCGAATCGGTGACCAGATCGTCAGTGGCACATTTGAAGGAACAGTCGAAAACATCCTGATTCGCGCGACCTATATCAAAACCTATGACGGGCGGCGCATCGTGATTCCCAACGCCACGTTATTTACCAATCCGGTGCAAGTGAATACCGCATTTAACCTGCGGCGGATTCAGATGGACTTGTCGATTGGCTATGATGATGAGATCGAAACCGCTCGCCAAGTCATGCTCAACGTGCTGAATCGCTGCTCCAGCGTGTATCGGGAGTCGCCACCGACCGTTGTGGTGACCAGCCTGTCGGATGT
Organism: Moraxellaceae bacterium; assembly: GCA_049301135.1. Taxonomy (GTDB): domain Bacteria; phylum Pseudomonadota; class Gammaproteobacteria; order Pseudomonadales; family Moraxellaceae; genus JAYXXU01. Next base: position 15,204 of record JBAQKP010000116.1, read on the forward strand.
CGGCGTGGTGATGCGGGTGCGCTGGTGGATTGATGCCAGTGCACAAATGAATGTGGTTAGCTCAACCGATGAGGTGCTGACCCAACTTAAATCCGACCTGCTCGCGGCAGGGATTAGCCTGCCGATTTCAACTTCACCGACCGAAGTGGTGCTGCGCCAAGCCGAAGCCGAACCTGTCGTCGCGCCGATGCACGTGCCCAGACAGCGGCATGCCACGTTAGATCCGTCCGAAGGTGCCACGCCTGAACGGGACTAAACGCCTACACTTCAGCCATACCCACTACCGCGCAAACACCACCACATGATCCAGCATCGGGCGAATACCAATCGATTCGCCTAGCGCGTGATCATGATGACTTGGCACTAAAGACTGCACAATATCGCCTTGTACCAGTTGTAAGGTATATAAAAACTCTGCACCGCGAAACGCCCGCTGCAACACCTTAGCTTGTAGTGGGCTGGCATCGTCATGCACGATGTCATCTGGTCGAATCAACACCTGTACTGTTTGTCCATCCGGCAGTGGCCGCAGCGGTTGCAACAGGCCAAGCGTGGTCTGCACTTGACCGGCCTGCATCTGGCCTGCAATCAATACACCTTCGCCGACAAAATTGGCCACTACTGCGCTCACCGGCTGATGGTACAGTTTGTAAGGCGTGTCCCACTGTAACAACTGACCTTGATGCATCAAGCCGATCTGATCGGCCATCGCAAAGGCTTCGTGCTGATCATGCGTAACCAGAATCGCGGTGGTCTGACTAGCTTTCAGAATATCGCGTACTTCTTGCGCCAATTGCGCCCGCAGCAACACGTCGAGATTGGAAAACGGCTCATCGAGTAACAGTAGTTTCGGTTTTGGGGCGAGGGCGCGCGCCAAGGCGACCCGTTGTTGTTGCCCGCCGGACATCTCGTGCAAGCGGCGCTGGCCTAACCCTTCTAGCTGCACCAACGCCAGCAACTCATCCACACGCTGTCGCTTACTGGCTTTGTCGGCGTCGCGCAGGCCAAACTGGATATTTTCCAACACGTTCAGATGTGGAAACAGCGCATAGTCCTGAAACACCATGCCCATCTGGCGCTGCTGTGGCGGGGTGACGCGCTGTGTGTCGCTTAACACTTGATCGTGCAGGATGATTTGGCCGCCACTAAGCGGTTCAAGTCCGGCCAGACTGCGTAACAGCGTGGTTTTACCGCAGCCACTCGCGCCAAGCAGACAGCCAATCTCACCCTGTGCCAAACCAAAGCTGACCTGATCGACTACCGGCTGCGCAGCATAGCGTACCGAAACTTGCTGAACCTGTAGCCAATCTGTCATGGGCTGACCTGCTTCCAGTCAAAAAGTTACAAAAAAGGATTATCGACCGTTTCCACACTCGGCTGGGCGATCTGTGGCGGCAACTGATCGGCCTCACCTTCTAACTGCACCAGCACTGCATCAATTAGCGCTTTCAGTTCTCGCGCATGCGCCAAGCCGATCTGATCAAGGGTCAATTCCAGATTACCGTATAACACCACCCGATCCAGATGGTTTTCGACCGTCAAGCCACCAATCCCTAGACTGGCGTTATCATTGGCAAAGGGCTGAATCGTCATACGCAGTGTCCTTATATCAAGCGACTGGGGATCAAGAGATTGGGCAGCAAGCTTATTTGCCAGTAAACAGTTGAATCAACATCTGTAACAGGCTGATCAACAGTTGTAGCCAAGTTGGGCTTTCGGTTTTTTCGACTGCTGCCTCGGACGGCACAGCGGCTGAATCTGTTGGCTGGCTGTTATTCTCGGGTTTTAGCTCACGCGGCTGACCGGCAGTGCTCAGCGGCAAATCGACTGTTTTCTGGCGAATTGCAGCAGGCAAACTCGGAAACACCTGAATCCCCAAGCGGCGATCCAATTCGGCGACACTGATCACCTCGACCCGTCCCGACTCGTCGTTCGGTGCCCAATAGGCACTGGCGGCGTTGCGCTTCGGAAAATAGACCGCTTTAAAGGTATCACTCGGTACAAATACACCATTTGCGCCGATACGCGCCAGACGCTGACCGACGAATGCACCGCCGGTCACCACATACGCTTCTTGTTCTTGCAATACCAAGCCACGCAAGGCTTGCTCTAGGTTATTCCATACCACCCGATTATTGTTTGGACTTTGCGGCATCATGTTGGCCAGACTAAAACTATCGGTCTGTTGCGCCCGACTGGCCATATCGCCGTTCGGCACCAGATGACCGCGATCATAACCAGAGCCACGATAATCAGCCATCTCAGCGCGTTCGTTCGGTGGCAGACGATCTTCCGCACGAAAACTGTCTTGCCGATCCAGTTCACGCGCCCCCCGAATCTCGGTCGCGGTCAAATGATGCGCTGCCCACAATGGCGTCCGCGTCACCCCCGAATGCATCACCGCAAAGCCATTAAAACACAGCGGGCGGATTTTTTTTTGCATGGCGGGTTTGCTGATCACTGGCAGTTGGCCTTGCCAATAATTTTCTGGACAGCTTTCGGCTTGTGCTGAGGTACAGACCAGTACACTCACAGCGCACAGCACCCAGATGTTATTTTTTTGCATACAACGCTCTCAGATTTTGGCTCAAACGCAACATCAAATCAGCCGCTTACGCTCACTCGATGACGCAATATTCAGTGACTCGCGGTATTTGGCGACGGTACGCCGCGCCACATCAATCCCAGTCGCTTGTAGGTTTTCTGCGATCACGTTATCCGAC
>JBAQKP010000117.1:0-1836 GCA_049301135.1 Moraxellaceae bacterium
GAAGGCTTAATGGCATCGGCCGCCGCACGGGTTTCGCGCTCACTACGCCCCTCGACCCACGTCTTGACCAGCAAGGTAATCAAGGCCAAAAACGCCAGTAGCGAGGCCACCGCAAACGCCGCACTAAACACATACTCGTTGTACAGCACCTCGACATGCAGCGGTAAGGTATTGGTTTCACCGCGAATATGCCCAGACACCACCGACACCGCCCCAAACTCACCCATCGCACGGGCATTACACAAGATCACCCCGTATAGCAGCGCCCACTTGATGTTCGGTAGCGTGACTTTCCAAAAGGTCTGCCAGCCACTCGCACCCAGCACTGTTGCCGCTTCTTCTTCCTCAATCCCTTGCGACTCCATCAGTGGAATCAACTCACGCGCCACAAACGGAAAGGTGATAAACACCGTCGCCAAGGCAATCCCCGTCACCGAGAAAATCACTTTGATGTCATGCTCGCGCAGCCACCCACCAAACCAGCCTTGTGAACCAAACACCAGCACCAGCATCAAACCGGCAATCACTGGCGACACCGAAAATGGCAAATCAATCAGCGTGGTCAGAATCGACTTACCGCGAAAGCGAAACTTGGTAATCAGCCATGCTGCGGCCACCCCAAAAATCACATTCAGCGGAACCACAATCGCCGCCACCCACAAGGTCAGCTTGACCGCCGACAAGGTATACGGATCAATCAAGGCCTGAAAATACACGCTGATGCCTTGCTTAAAACCTTCAACAAACACCAGTACCAACGGCAAAAACAAACAACTGGCAAAAAACAGCAGACTGATGCTAATCACCAACAGCCGCACCCATGCCGGCTCACGCGTCGCGTCACGGCTTTGCAGGCGATGTGCCAAATCTTTCGATGCATTGCTCATTTGGCCAATCTCCCTGCACGCTGATTGCTCCAACTTTGCAGTAAGTTAATCAGCAGCAATAAAATAAACGACACCACCAGCATGATCACCGCAATCACAGTTGCACCGGCATAGTCATATTCTTCGAGTCGTGAAATGATCAGTAGCGGCGCAATCTCCGTTTCAAACGGACGATTACCCGCGATAAAGATCACTGAACCGTACTCACCCACGCCACGCGCAAACGCCAAGGCGAACCCCGTCAACAGCGCAGGCAACAGCACCGGAAAAATCACCTGTGAAATGGTCTGCCAACGACTCGCGCCGAGTGATGCAGCAGCTTCTTCCAGTTCAGTTTCCAGATCAACCAAGACCGGCTGTACCGTGCGTACCACAAATGGAATCCCGATAAAGATCAGTGCAATCACAATGCCAATTTGAGTATAGGCAATCTGCAAACCTAGCGGCGCAAACAGTTGTCCAATCCAGCCACTGGGTGCATATAGACTGGCTAAGGCAATCCCCGCCACCGCAGTCGGCAGCGCAAACGGCAAGTCGACCAAGGCATCGACCACGCGCTTGCCCCAAAAGTTATAGCGCACCAACGACCACGCCAACAGGAGGCCAAACACCACGTTGATCGCCGCCGCAAACAGCGCCGTGCTAAAGCTCAGCCATAGCGCCCGCTGAATCCGTTCGGAGCTGAGAATATTGATCAGGTCGGGCAGGTCGATCTGGGCGGACTTGATAAACACGGCACTGAGTGGAATCAGCACAATCAGCGACAGCCACGTCAGCGTGATGCCCAGCGATAGCCCAAAACCAGACAGAACCGTGTGCGGTGTGCGTGTCAACATCAGATAAACCCCAATCGTATCAACGCGCCAACTTGCTATTGGCCTCAACGATCTTGTCAAAGATGCCGCCATTGGCAAAGTGTGTCTCGGTCGCCTTCGTCCAGCCACCAAAC
>JBAQKP010000118.1:0-3151 GCA_049301135.1 Moraxellaceae bacterium
GCCGCCGGCGGAAAGAACAGCTCATTGAAGCGCGGGCCGTAGGTCAGCAGCAGGGTCAGGGCGAAGCGGGCCGTGGGGTCGCAGGCTGCCGCCCAGGCGTCGCGCTGGGCCTGGGTGTAATACTGGATCGCCGGAGCCGGTTCCTTGAGGGTCAGCGCCTGCCAGTCGATGGTCGGCAGGCCCGCGACCTCCCATGTCTTGTGCGCGCGGCGCAGGATCCGGCGCATGATTCCGACGATGTCGGCGTTCACAGTCGCGTTGGCGAGGGGGTGGCGTTTCGCGGGCTGGGCCGGCCGCTTTGCCGTGGCCGGCTTGTCCGGACCCTTGGTGAAGGTCTCGCCTCGGCGGCGCTCGATGGCGCGGGACAGGGCGGCGGTGTTGATCTCTGGCAGGGGACGGGCCGCGCCGATCAGGCGCAGGCAGATGTTGATGCGCCGCTCGACGTCGACGGCGGTGGTCAGGTGCTGGCCGACCTCGGTCCACCAGCGGCCGGCGGCCTGGTCGAGCGTCATGGCCGGCTCGAGGCTTTCGCCGGCGGCGATGCGTTCGCGCAGGCGGCGCTCTACGGCTTCCGCTTTGCGGCGGGTTTCGACGCCGGTCGAGCCGTGAAAGCGACGACCCTTGGCCCTGAAGTCGTACTGGTAGAAGCGGCTTTTGGCCGGTTTGTAGACCGACATGGCGCGTCGGGCCCCTCGATGAGATAGCGGCGGATGTCGGCCTCGGTGTAGCGGCGCAGCTTGCCGACCCGGACCGCCCGGATGACCAGGTCGTCAGTCATGGCGCCGAGCGTCTTCTCGTCAACCCCCAGCAGCGCCGCTGTCGCCCGGCCGGTCAGCAGGCAGCCGTCCGCGAAGGCCGCCGCGAGGCGGGCCTCGGTGGCGGGGCCAAGGTCCGGCGGCGGCGGAGGGATGCGGGCCGGGGCGGTCACGGGCGGGGATGCCTGTATTTCCCGCAACGCAAGCAGACGTAGGAGGGGGCAATCTGGTTCAGCGCCTGAAACCGGCTGGGCGTCCAGTTGTGGGCTCCCACGGTGCACAGCAGTCGTTCCTTGAGGGTCATGCGGCGCCTCCCGGCATGGCGTTGTGCTCGATGCCGTCGAGCAGGCGGCCGGTGGCTTTCTTGCCGATGCGCTCTACGAAGCGCCACCGGCCTTCGGGCAGGTTATCCGGGTGGCCGTGGAAGGCTCGGCCGTCCAGATTGACGAAGGCGCGGGCTCGGCCGTCGGCGATCGCATAGTAGGCGTCGGAAGTTTCTCCGCCGACCTCGACCTCGGTCACGGCGGGCCCGTCCTCGAGGTGGCCAACCTCCGCCCACGCCCCCCATTGCTTGAAGAAGAACGGCACGCCGGCGGCGGCGCAGGCGTCGCGGATCTGGCGGGCCCAGTCCGGGTGCATCGGCCGGGCGCCTGGGCCGGACTCGCCGCCGACGATGACCCAGTCGAGGCGGGGTCCAGATCGCCCGCCGCCATCCAGTTCCCATAGCCCGGCGCCGAGCATGATGATTGGCGCTGTCCGACCCTTCATGGCGTCTGTCGCCCATGTGTCGTCTTCGCCACCTCGCGGCGGCGGCGACTGCAGTTTCGTCAGATCAATCGCCCCCAGCAGCGGCTCAGCGGACAGGAAGCGGACGGCCGCCGGGGTGGCCAGCAGGTGCGGGGTGCGTTCGTCGGCGCGGGCCTGGTCCTCGGCGCTGACGCCTTTCCATACGTTGGGCAGGGGCCATGCGATGGTGATGTCGTCAGGGTCGTCGATGTCGCCGACCGTGCGTACCGGCCAGTCCATGCCCAGGCGGATCGCCTTGTCGAGCAACATGTCGACGATGACCCGCGCGATGCGGCCGGGCGTGGCCGGGTCGTTGCAATAGGCCCGCATCCGCTCGGCCCGCTTGGTCAACACCTGGAAGGTGTGGTGCGGCGACAGGGCCATGACGGCGAACACCTGGTCGATCACCGGGTCGGGGACGGCTTCGTGGAACAGGTCCGACATGGAATTGACGAAGATCAGCGCAGGCTTTTTCCAGCGCAGGGGCTGGGTCATGGCGCTTTCGACCGCGCGCAGTTCGCCGGTCCAGACGGCCCCGGCCTTCGTCTGGCGGGTCAGGCCGTCATAGGCGCTGGTCCGGCCAGCGCCCCGGGCCATGGCCTCGATCCGCGCGGCCATCTTCATGGCGTAGCAGTTGGTGCAGCCGGGCGAGACGACTGAACAGCCGGCGACGGGATTCCACGTCTTCTGGGTCCACTGGATCTTGCTGTCGCCGGCCATCAGGCGGCCTCCGGCCTGGGGGCGGCGGCCAGCAGCTGGTCGACGTTGGCGCGGTGGACCTTGGACGAGACAGCCCAGACCCACGGGTTGGCGGCCCAGCTGTCGGGGCCGTTGATATGTTCCCACAGCAGGCGGTAGCAGAACTGCGGGGTCGGGCCCCAGGTGTCGCGGCGGCGCTCGGCCTTGGTCATGCCCCAGCCCTGCGGCACGCCCGGGACCATCCAGACGCCCTCCTCGAACTGCGCCCACTCCTCCGGCGTCGGCTTGCGGCCTTCGTCTTCGTAGTGGGCGTCGAACCAGGCCCGGTCTTCGTCATCGGGGAAGGATTTGTAGAGTCCCTCGGCGATGGCGTCCGCCTCGCTGATGTCCTGCAGGCGCTCGACCCTGACGTCGGTGATCTCCAGCGTCAGGCGGCTGGCCCAGCGGGGCATGTGGATAGCCGGGCACTTACGGTCCCAAACGTCACCGTGCGGTTCTCCGTCAGCGACATAGTGAACCCCCTCGCTCGGGTGGACTTCGCGGGGCTTCAGACCGCCTACCGTGTTCGGCAGTAGGAACGTCTCCCGCACGATCAACAGGTCGCCGGGGGCGCCGTAGGGGCAGTCTGCCGCAACGCCGACCTTCTCGGTTTCCTCACCGTGCCACCAGACCTGGTGATCAGCGGCCATCAATCCCGGGGCGCAGATCGGGAACTGCGCGCCCCATTTGCCGGGAGGCTTGATGATCCGCCGCGTCTGGGTCTTCCGGTCGTCCAGCAGGGCGCGGACCATGGGGGCGTTGAACAGGATGGGGCGGGCCTTCATGCGGCGGTCTCCCGGGCAGGGCTCGCGGGCTCGGCCATCGCCTCGGCGAGCTGGGCGACGGCGGCGGGGGTCAGGACGATGTGGCCG
>JBAQKP010000119.1:0-9057 GCA_049301135.1 Moraxellaceae bacterium
GCGTCTTGCTGCTGGATGAAATCGAAAAAGCACATCCTGATGTGTTTAACCTGATGCTACAAGTCATGGATCACGGGACGCTGACCGACAATAATGGTCGCAAAACCGATTTCCGCCATGTCGTCGTGGTGATGACCACCAATATCGGTGCAGAAAGCATCAGCCGTTCGAGCATCGGTTTCACCTTGCAAGACCATGCGGCGGACAATGGCGAAGCGATGAAACGCGCATTCTCACCAGAGTTCCGTAATCGTCTGGATGCAGTGATTCAGTTTAAGCCACTGCCGACCAGCATCGTTGATTCGGTGGTTGATAAGTTCTTGACCGAGCTGCAAGCACAGCTTGATGACAAGAAAGTCGTACTCGAAGTCGATGCCGAGGCGCGTCTGTGGCTAGCAGAGCGTGGCTATGATCGTATGATGGGTGCACGCCCGATGCAGCGTTTGATTCAGGATGAGCTGAAAAAACCGCTGGCTGAGAAGATCCTGTTCGGTGAATTGGCTGACAATGGCGGTGTGGTGCGGGTGCGGGTCGGTGACAATGGCCTTGTGTTGGAAGTGATGGAAGATCAGACTGAGCCAGCCTGATCTGGCGCAGTTTAAAACCTGACTTCGGTCAGGTTTTTTTATGGGCGTGTTTTTATCGGCGAGGGTAGCCGTTTATTCGATCACAACCTTGATAGGGCGCACAAATGGCACAAAACGGACACTATGCAGCACCGTTTGATGCTCAAAATACACATTAAAATCCGCATAGCGCCAGACAGTAATCGGTGGCTTACCCATGCTGGCTAATTTTTCGGCAGGTTGTCCAAACAGGGATTGCACTTGTGGCATTTTCATACCGGCAGTCGGTAAGGGCTGTACAGTTGTTTCGGCCATACTCAGCGCTGATACGCCGAATAACACTAAAAACACACTGCATCGGGTCATCGTCATCAGTTGCATATCCGCTATCCTCTAAATGTGATCGGGTAAAAAAGCGCCAAGCCCATCTTAGCGCGATTGGCTAGGGCGGCGCAGCGCGACACAGCATGATATGCTGTTGTTCCTCTGAATATAATCGATAGGGTCAATCATGTCTGATGCCAATGTGATGGTCGAGCGTGAGCAACTGCTGGCTCGAGTGCGCATGCAAGCCAGTTGGAAGCAGGCGTTGGCCGATCACTTAGTGGGTGATTCATTTCAGCAACTGCGCGGGTTTTTAAAACAAAAACAGCAGGACGGTGAGGTGATTTATCCGGCTGGCCAACTGATTTTTAATGCATTCGAGCTGACCCCATTAGAGCAGGTCAAAGTGGTGATTTTAGGTCAAGATCCGTATCACGGGCCTAGACAAGCCAATGGTCTGGCATTTTCGGTGCAGCGTAGCATTCCGATTCCGCCATCGCTGCGCAACGTCTTTCATGAGCTATCGACGGATTTGGGCATTAAGCCTTCGGCGCATGGTGATCTGACCTATTGGGCGCAGCAAGGGGTACTGTTACTGAACAGTGTGCTCACTGTCGCGGCGGGTCAGCCGACCTCGCATCAAGGACAAGGCTGGGAAAAATTTACTGATGCGGTGATTGATGTGTTAAATGAACAAACCGAACGCACCGTATTTATTTTGTGGGGCTCATATGCACAAAAAAAAGGTTTGCGCATTGATACGGAACGGCATTTGGTGTTAAAAGCAGCACATCCTTCTCCTTTGGCTGCGAATCGCGGTGGTTTTTTTGGCTGTCGGGTTTTTTCGAAAACCAATCAATATCTACAGCAACATGCGAAGACACCGATTCAGTGGCAACTTGACGAATTTTAAGCATAGGACACTTTAATGCAAACCACATCGTTACAGCTCACCACTCACCCTGATGTACAGGTCGAACGTGCGCAAAATGGCTGGGTGATTGTGCGACTGAACCGCCCAAAATCTCTGCACGCGCTGGATGAATCCTTGGCGATTGCATTATTTGAGGTGTTTGAACATCTCAAAAACGATGCCGAAACGCTGGCGATTTGGTTGGATAGCACCACGCCGAAAGCCTTTTGTGCTGGTGGCGATGTGCGTAAACTGCGCGAGATGGTGCTGGCGGATCAAGCAGCGCAGGCAGATCAATTTTTTGCGGCGGAATACCGGTTAGATCTGTTATTGCATCAATATGCCAAGCCGATTGTGGTGTGGGGTGAAGGCTATATCATGGGTGGTGGGATGGGGCTGTTTATGGCTGCGCCGTTCCGTTTAGTCACGCCCACCTCGCGACTGGCGATGCCAGAGATCAATATTGGTTTGTTTCCAGATGTTGGCGGTAGTCGCTTTCTGGCAGAGCGAGGCTCAATTGGGCTGTTTTTGGGTTTGACCGGTTCGATCATGAGTCCATCGGGTGGTTATACCATCGGGTGGGCGACGCATATCTCTGGCTTGCCGCGTGAAGCTGTGTTGCAGAGTGTTGTTTCGATTGTGTGGGCTGATTACCCAGCGGGGATTTTTCGGGCGATTGATGACACGCTTGATGCACTGCATCGACCTTTGTCGTCAGGCCCGCTACAAGATTCGCTCGATGTGATTCATAGCGTCTGTCGTGGTGAAGATTTTATGCGTGATTATCAGGCGATTACCGCTTTGACCGAAGCACGTAGCGATTGGTTGCGGCAAGCCGGTGATAATCTCAAAAGTGGCTCGCCATCGACTGCCGCACTGACATGGTTACTCTGGCAATGGGGTAAAACCGTTCGCCCTTGGCAAGAGGTATTTGCCTTGGAGCAGGAGCTGGCCAGTTGGAAAATCCGCCATCCAGATTTTCTCGAAGGTGTACGCGCGCGCTTGGTGGACAAAGATTTGCAGCCGGTCTGGCAAGCCCAAACTTTTAACGATCTAAAATCAGCGCTGGGTAGTCGCCCAAATGCGAACAATGCTGCGTGGCAGGCGTTGCTTGATCATTATGGCATCTGAGCCAAACGCTATCAGCTTACAGTCGCATGACCCTAGTGATGCACTGTCATCTGATTCAGTCGATGCGCACTGGATGCAGCAGGCACTCCGCTTGGCCAGCCAAGCTGCTGCGCTGGGTGAAGTGCCCGTTGGGGCAGTGTTGGTACACGCGGGTCAGATCATCGGGCAGGGCTTTAACTGCCCGATTGCTCAACATGATCCCACCGCACATGCCGAAATTCAGGCGATTCGAGCGGCATGCTTACAGCTCGAAAACTATCGCCTACCTGAGCAGACCACCCTGTATGTGACACTAGAACCGTGTACCCAATGCGTGGGTGCGTTGGTGCATGCACGGGTGGCACGCGTGGTGTTTGCGGTGACTGAGCCACGTGCAGGATCGTTAGTCAGTGCGCGACAGTTGATGCAACAAGGTTTTTATAATCATTATTTTAGTTATGTCGGCGGTGTATTAGCAGACGAAAGCAGCCAATTGTTGCGGAGCTTTTTTAGGCAACGCCGTCAAAGCGCCGCACAAGCCAGTCTCGACCTTTCTAATCCGTCTTGAGTACATCATCTCTTCCTCCTGAGGTTAATCCCCATGTCATCTCTTCGTATTGCTGTCCTCACCGTCTCGGATACTCGCCAGCTTGATACCGACACATCGGGACAATATCTGGTTGATGCCTTGACCGCTGCCGGTCATCAGTTGCTGGCGCGTCGAATCGTCAAAGACGATATTTATCAGCTGCGCGCAGTGGTCTCAGATTGGATTGCCCAGCCGGATATCCAAGTGATTTTAACCACAGGCGGTACAGGGTTTTCGGGGCGTGATAGCACACCAGAAGCCTTAACAGTGTTATTTGATAAACAAATCGAAGGCTTTGGCGAGATGTTTCGACATTTTTCATTGCTTGAAATCGGCACAAGTACCATTCAATCGCGCGCGGTCGCAGGGATGGCGAATCGGACGCTGATTTTTTGTATGCCTGGTTCGACGGGTGCCTGTAAAACAGCATGGCTTAATATTTTGCAGTCACAACTGGATGCGGCAACCAAACCGTGTAACTTTGTGGCGCACTTACAGCAACGCTAGGCTGCAAAATTAAATCATATTATCCAGCTTAGCCATGTGGTGATCACGCAGATCCGGCTGAAAAACTGCTGCTGAGATTTGTGTAACGCAGGCGAACCTTGTAGGATAACGCCCTAGCATCGTCAGTGGAGTCATTGATGCCCGACCTTCAGATCGCTTCACCCTTGCCGCGGAACCTCACATGAGCGCGATTCCTACAATTATTACGATTGACGGCCCGAGTGGGTCGGGTAAAGGCACGCTGGCGGCACGCCTTGCCGTGCACTATGGTTTTCATTTGCTCGATTCTGGTGCGTTGTATCGACTGCTTGGCTTGGCAGCACAACAACGTGGCCTATTAGAGCAGCTTGAGCAGGCAGCAGGCTTGGCTGCATTAATCGAGTTGGCCAAACATCTAGATATCCAGTTTGTACCCGATCAACAACAACGCCTCACGGTCTTGTTAGATCGCCAAGATGTCACCGAGCAGATTCGTACCGAACAGATTGGTCTATTGGCCTCTAAAGTCGCTGTAATTGCCGAAGTGCGTGCAGCGCTGTTGATGCGGCAACGTGACTTTGCACAGTCACCGGGTTTGGTCGCCGATGGTCGCGATATGGGCACAGTGGTGTTTACTGAAGCGCCAGTGAAAATCTATCTGACCGCAAGTGCAGAGGCGAGGGCAAGCCGCCGCGTGAAACAGTTGCAAGGGCTTGGGCTGAATGCTAGCATGCAGGAGATTTTATCTGATCTCGTCGCCCGTGATAAACGCGACATGGAACGTAGTGTTGCACCGCTGCGTGCTGCCGCTGATGCGTTTTCAATCGACAGTTCAGATCTGGGCATTGAAGCAGTCTTTCAGGCATTAGTCGAATATGCTGATCGCAAGTTGAGTCAATATAGCGTCTGATGTGCAGCGATGAAGCCATGTTGGCTCATCGCACGCCGCAGCAGACTTAAACGCCAGCGCTGATTGCTGGCTTGTTTTTTTTACGATGCGCTGACATGGCGACCAGATCATGCCCATGCTCAACACATCTTACGCAATCCCGTATCCAACTGGTCTGGAACGGCTTACCCCCAACAGGTTATAACATGATGGAATCTTTTGCCGCCCTATTTGAAGCGAGCGAGCTGAACCTCAACATCGAAAAGGGCGCAGTGATCCAAGGTATCGTTGTCAATATCGACAGTGATTGGGTAACGGTTGATACCGGCCTAAAATCTGAAGGTATTGTGCAGCGTGCCGAGTTCTTGAACGACCAACGTGAGTTGGAAGTTGCGATTGGCGACACCGTTGATGTCGTGGTCGAAGCGTTGGACAACGGCATGGGTCAAACCGTGTTGTCACGCGAAAAAGCCAAACGTGCCGAAACATGGACCAAACTCGAAAAAATCTTCGAAGATGGCGAAATTGTTACCGGTATCATCTCTGGCAAAGTCAAAGGTGGTTTCACTGTTGACATCGGTCCAGTTCGCGCATTCCTGCCAGGTTCATTGGTGGACACTCGTCCAATCCGTGATACCACCCATCTGGAAGGCAAAGACCTTGAGTTTAAAGTTATTAAACTTGATGCCAAGCGCAACAACGTCGTGGTTAGCCGTCGTGCAGTGATGGAAGCTGAGAGTTCTGCTGAGCGCGAAGAGCTGCTGGGCAAACTGGAAGAAGGTCAGATCGTCACTGGTGTGATCAAGAACCTGACCGATTACGGCGCGTTCGTTGATCTGGGCGGTATTGATGGTCTGCTACACATCACTGATATGGCATGGAAGCGCATCAAGCATCCATCTGAAGTGGTTGAAGTCGGCCAAGAAGTCACTGTTAAAGTGCTGAAATTTGATCGTGATCGTAACCGCGTCAGCCTTGGTCTGAAGCAGTTGGGTGAAGATCCTTGGATGGCGATCATGAGCCGTTATCCAAAAAATTCAATCGTGAAAGCGCGTGTCACCAATCTGACCGATTATGGTTGTTTTGCTGAAATCGCTGAAGGCGTTGAAGGTTTGGTACACGTTTCAGAAATGGATCACACCAACAAAAACATTCATCCATCAAAAGTCGTACAGATTGGTGATGAGATTGATGTCATGGTTCTGGACGTGGATGAAGAGCGTCGTCGTATCAGCTTGGGCATCAAGCAAACCCGCGAAAACCCGTGGGAAGCGTTTGCCAAGAACCACGACAAAGGTGAGCGCGTACAAGGTACCATCAAGTCGATTACTGACTTTGGTATCTTCATCGGTTTGCCAGGTGGCATTGATGGTCTGGTTCACTTGTCAGACATCTCTTGGAACGAAGCTGGCGAAGAAGCCATCCGTCGCTACAAGAAAGGCGATACTGTTGATGCGGTCATCCTGTCTGTTGATGCAGAAGGCAACCGGATCAGCCTTGGTGTTAAGCAACTGAGCAACGACCCGTTTAATGACTTCGCGTCAGCAAACGAGCGCGGCAGCATGGTTAAAGGCACTGTCACCGCAGTTGATGCGCGTGGCGCGACCGTAAACCTCGGTAGCGACATCGAAGCGACCCTGAAAGCTTCTGAGATCACGCGTGACCGCGTTGAAGATGCAACCAAGCATCTGACCGTCGGCCAAGAAATCGAAGCGAAGATCATCAACGTTGACCGTAAGACACGCACGATCAACTTGTCGATCAAGTCGAAAGACGAAGCAGAAGAGCGCGAAGCACTCAACACGCTACGCACTGCAACAGTGGCTGCACAAGATACCAATAGTCCACGTACTTTGGGTGACTTGATCAAAGCTGCACAAAGTAAGTAAGCAATAAGCACTCTGGTGGCGATATGCCGCCAGAGTGACACCATCGGGTTTGTTTACCCGAATCCACAGATCCATGAGGAGAATACACCATGACTACAGGTTTAAATAAATCTGATCTGATCACACGGATTGCTGAACGCCAGCCGAATACGACTGAGCAAGTCGATCTAGAACTGGTTGAAGAATCAGTTAAAGTCATGTTAGATCAAATGGTTGAATCTTTGGCTTCGGGTAAACGAATCGAAATTCGTGGCTTTGGCAGCTTTGCCTTACATCATCGCGATCCACGTGTTGGCCGCAACCCAAAAACGGGTGACTCTGTCGAAGTTGCTGCGAAATCAGTTCCACATTTTAAACCTGGTAAAGCATTACGCGACGAAGTGAACGCCTCGTTGTCCGCTTAATCGCCTGCTAAAACACTCAACCCATACTCGATTAATTTTAACAGCAGTATGGGTTTGCGTTATAACACCCTGAGTATAAAAGCATGCGTATTTTCCTGATTGCTTTACTGCTATTGGTTTTCGGCTACTCGATTGCGTTGGTATTGGCAAATCGGATTGATGTTGAAGTCAATTTGCTGTTTAGCATTGTTCCGGCGATGAACCTTGGGTTACTGTTGATTGTGACCATTTCTTTGGGCGTGCTGCTGGGTCTGTTGCTTGGCTTGCAGGTGTTCCGAGTCTTCCAGATGAATTGGGAAGTGTCTCGCTTACGAAAAGAACTTGAAAGTGTCCGCGCACAACACATTAAAGCTGCTGCGGCTGCCGCACAATCGCACGCCGCGCTGCCGAATGCCAGCGAGCCTGCTGTATTGACCGACACGTCAAAATCACTACACTGAGCGTAGACAACTGTTCGATAGGTGATTCGTGAGTATTATTGTTGCTGTTGATGCGCATCGCTTAGACGATGCGCTTTTTATTGCAGATCAGCTTGATCCGACGTTATGCCGCCTCAAGGTCGGTAAGGAATTGTTTACCGCAGTCGGTGCGCCGGTTGTAACCGCATTCCAGCAGCGTGGCTTTGAGGTTTTTTTAGATCTAAAATTTCATGATATTCCGAATACTACTGCGCAAGCGGTGCTTGCTGCCGCAGATTTAGGCGTGTGGATGGTCAACGTGCATGCCAGTGGTGGCCGCACCATGATGCAAACCGCCAAACAACGACTCAAAGATTCCGGCTATTCAACGCAACTGATCGGTGTCACGGTGCTGACTTCCATGTCGGCTGATGACTTGGCTGAGGTTGGCATCTGTGTTGATCCAGCAGAGCAGGTGAGTCGATTGGCACGACTGGCCGCAGCCAGTGGCTTAGATGGCGTGGTGTGTTCGGCACAAGAGGCGCGTCGTCTGCGTGCTGAATTAGGCCAAGATTTTATCTTGGTCACCCCTGGAATTCGTCCGGCAGGTTCAGCCGCTGACGACCAAAAACGTATTGTCACGCCGCAACTGGCAATGCAACAAGGCTCGACCCATTTGGTCATTGGGCGGCCAATCACACAAGCCACGCACCCCAGCGAGGTGCTACGCGCGATCTATCAAAGCTTATTATAAAAGAGGTCTTGTATGTCCAGCCGCCAGCAGCGCATTCATGCACCCGCCACGGTGGTTTTTCGACTGCTCAGTGATGTCGGTGGCTGGCGGATCTGGAATCGCCGAGTCGCTTTTGCTGAGTTAGACGGCGATGCCGTGGTGGGTGGGCGAGGCGTGTTATACCTACGCAGCCTGTCGTGGTTGCCGTGGTCATTGCAGATTGAGGCGATGACAACCGATCAAAATCTGACGATCTGTGCCACCTGTCTCAGCGTCCACGTGCATATCGGCTTTGATCTACAAGTCGATTCCTCGGGGGATGTGCTACTAAGAGGCGTATTACGCAGTGACAGCCTGCTTGGACGCTTGGCCAGCTCGAAACTCGTGCCGTTATGGCACGGTTTCTTAGCGGCAGCATTGGCAGGCATTTGCTATGCGGCAGAGTCGGTTTCTGTCGCCGAATAAACGGGTTGTGCTGGCTGGTTTACCACATCAAATCGTCTGGAATCACATACGCCGCATACGGATCGTCTTCGTCGCTGATCTGTTCTTTATTCAGACTATTATTCACCACAATCACCTCAGGTGCACGTTGTTCAATCCGTTCACCGAGTGGCCGTGGCAGTAGGACATAGCTGACATCTAATCGTGCAATCCAAACTCGTCCAGCGACAATTTGCTCATACAACGCCTGTGTGATGTAGATTTTTTTGATTTTTTGTTGGTCAATAAACTGATACGTCGTGTCACCTTGGG
>JBAQKP010000120.1:0-7277 GCA_049301135.1 Moraxellaceae bacterium
GCTCCACCAAAAAGTTGCAAGCGAACCTAAAAAGAAAAAAATTGCGCCTACAGAGGATGAAAAAACCAATGTATAGTTCGTTTTTGCTCCTATTAGGTTTTGGTAATAGAGAGATGACATGCATCCAAAAGCTATGCATAACGAAAAATAAAATACAATTAAGCGTATGTCACTTGTGATCATATCTTGCCACATGATCATTATTCGTTTCCTGTGAGGATTTGAGCTAACTGAGTATAACGCAAATCTTCACACTGATCATCGCATCAACCAACACACGTCAGCCATACATTCACCCAATCCCCTCGACTAATCGACGATAGACAGCATGCTTTGACCGATCAAGACTAGACAAAACACCGGTAGCGTTAGACACTAGCGGCTACTTTGAAACATTCTTTTACCATTCGGACAGTCGATGTTCAGCGGTAGACACGACAAGCAGGAGCAGATCATGGCGATTCGGATTACCGGCACGGGCGTATACACCCCAGAATTTTCCATCAGCAATCATGAGTTGGTGGACAGCCTGACCGCCTACGTCGAGCAGTATAACCAAACCCATGCTGCTGCAATCGAAGCCGGTAAGATGACCTCCAAGCGTAGTTCATCGCCTGAATTTATCGAAAAAGCATCCGGCATTAAATCGCGCTATGTGGTCAACAAAACCGGTGTCCTTGATCCACAGCGCATGTGCCCGATCATCCCAGAACGGCCAAACGACCAAATCTCGATCCAAGCTGAAATGGGCGTGGCTGCGGCGCGTGAAGCCCTGAAAAACGCCAACCTAGAACCGGATGATCTAGACGCGGTGATTTTGGCTTGCTCGAATATGCAGCGGGCTTATCCTGCGGTGGCGATTGAAATTCAGGCCGCGCTGGGCATGACACAAGGCTATGCATTTGACATGAATGTGGCTTGTAGCGCGGCGACTTTTGGCTTGCAACAAGCGGTTGATGCGATCAAAGCCGGTTCGGCCAAGCGCGTGCTGATGGTGAATGCCGAAATCACCTCCGGCCACTTGAATTGGACGGAGCGCGACAGTCATTTTATTTTTGGTGATGTGTGTACGGCGGTGATCATCGAAGCGACTGATGACAAGGCCGGTTTTGAGATCTTGGGTACGCATTTGTTGACCCAGTTTTCGAACAATATTCGCAATAACTTTGGCTTTTTGAATCGTGGTGACGAGTCGGGTGTGGGTCAGTCGGATAAGCTGTTTGTGCAAAACGGCCAAAAAGTCTACCGTGAAGTGTCGCCGCTAGTGTCGAAGACCATTACTGAGCATTTGGCTAAACTGGGCTTTGGGGTCGAGGACGTGCAGCGCTTTTGGTTGCACCAAGCCAATGAAAACATGAATAAACTGATTTTAAAGATGTTGCTGGGCGCGGAGCCTGAGCGCGAGCGAGCACCGATTATTCTCGATCAATATGCCAATACCAGTTCAGCCGGTTCGATTATTGCGTTTCATCAGCATTCGCAGGATCTGAACGATGGTGATTTGGGTGTGATTTGTTCGTTTGGTGCGGGTTATTCGATTGGCTCGGTGATCGTGCGTAAAGTTGGTTAAGGTGAGCCATGGATTCAGGTGGGTAATCTGCGCCTGTATGTTTATACAAAGCGACTATCGTTCGATTTTTGCCCGACACGTTATACTTGCTATGATCAAGTGAACCCTTGGAGTAAGCGCTATGTATGCCCATCGTCAACTATATGAGCACGCCGCCGCCACGATCGACGTGCCACCTGAGCTACAGCACCGTAGCATTGAGGTGATTTTTATGGCTTTAGATGATCAGCCTGTGTGTGTGCCTGAACACGGGCTGGGTACGCTCATAGCAAATCTTTTTAAAAATATACCTCCTGCACGATCGCCAGAAGAAGAGTTAATCCTCGAGCCAAGAAGCCAACAGCAAGATCGACGGGTAGATTTTGAATGATTTTACTGGAAACCAATGTGGTTTCAGCGTTGATGCAGTCGCCACAGCACCCAAGTGTCGTGGCTTGGCTGGATCGCCAGCAAGATATTGATATTTATCTACCATCCATTACGATCGCTGAAATTCAATATGGTTTGTGTCGGATGCCTGACGGCAAGCGTCAATCCATGCTGAGTAGACAGTTTTTAGTACTCACCAATACTTTGTTTCAAGGTCGAGTCTTAGTCTTTGGTCATGCACAGGCGGACGCATATGCGATTTTGCGCGCCGCACGAGATACACAAGGCCGTCCGATGAGCATCGCCGATGCACAGATTGCTGCAATCGCGCGGGTGCATCATTGTGCGCTGGCCACGCGTAATACCAAGGATTTTGAACATTGTGGACTGACGCTAATCAATTCTTTTTTGACTGACAGTCAAACAGGCTTAGTTTAAGCCTAATAATAGGCTACGCTGCCAGAGCCAGACCAGCTACTTCAACACTTGCCGAATCACCGGCCACGCATTTTCCAACAGTTTGGCCTGTGCGTCTGCTGTCGGGTGAATGCGATCCGCCTGCATCAGTTGGTTATTACCCGCCACACCTTCTAAGAAAAACGGCATCAGCGGCACATTGTGCTGCTTGGCGACTTTGGGGAACACTTCCGCAAAGGCTGTGCTATACGCCGTGCCGTAATTCGGTGGAATCCGCATACCGAGTAACACTACTTTGGCCGGTTGATTTTTACCAAGTTGGATCATTTTGCCAAGATTTTGCTCGATCAACTTCGGCGGTTGACCGCGTAGTCCATCGTTGCCGCCCAACTCAATCACCAACACATCCGGCTTATGCTGTTTTAATAACGCAGGCAGCCGCGCCAAGCCACCACTGGTGGTTTCACCGCTGACACTGGCATTGATCACCGTGTATTGGCCGGTTTTATAGGGAGTTTGGTTAAGGCGTTGTTGTAATTTGTAGACCCAGCCTTGTTGAGCCGTCATCCCGTAGCCAGCACTGATACTATCGCCCAAGATCATGATGGTTTGCGCCGAGACTGCGCCACTGTTCAGCAAGCCGACCAGCAACAGGCTGGGTAACAGCAAGGTGCGAGCCGCCTTGTGGGTGCGCGATAGCGTGGGTGCAGCGGTCAAACTGTTGGGAGTATTCATTGGTGTCCTTCATGTCAAAAGAGTCAAACATGTCAACAGCGTCAAATGTTGCAACGTCTAGCAGTGTGCAGACAGCCAGTCCAGCGGATAGCGTGGTGACGCATGGCCTGAGTCAGTCGGTCGAAACGGCATCCGGTCAACTGGAGATTTTACGCCAGATTGATCTGACCATTACGCAAGGCCAACAAGCATCGATTACCGGTCGTTCTGGGTCGGGTAAATCGACCTTGCTCGGGTTGCTGGCTGGTTTGGATCGTGCCAAGCAGGGCGAAATCTGGCTGTGTGGTGAGCCATTACACCAGATGAATGAGGATGAACGCGCCAAAGTTCGATTACAACATGTGGGATTTGTGTTTCAGTCGTTCCAATTGCTGTCGCATTTGTCGGCGTTGGACAATGTCTTGTTGCCGCTGACGTTGGGTCGTGGTGTGGATAAAGCCACTGCGATTCGCCAAGCCAGTCAGATGTTAGAACGGGTTGGACTGGCGGCGCGGATGCAGCAAACCCCGCGGGTGTTGTCTGGCGGTGAGCAGCAGCGGGTGGCGATTGCACGGGCGTTGGTGCATCAGCCTGATGTGGTGTTTGCCGATGAGCCAACCGGTAACTTGGACGGCCAAACGGCGCATGAGATTGAGCAGTTGTTATTTCAGCTCAATGCGGAGCTGGGCACGACCTTGGTGTTGGTGACGCATGATGTGCAGTTGGCGCAGCGCTGTCGGCAGCAGATTCACTTGCGGGACGGGCGGATTGACGCGCGTGTCGAAAGCTCAGGTACACGCACATGAATTTGTTTAGACTGATTTTTCGGCAAACGTGGCAAAGCGGCGGGCTTGGCTTGCTGCTGGCTGCGTTGATTTTGGCGGTGACGGCGACCACCACGCTACGCTTTGCGGCGGACAGCGTGCGCGATGCGATTGCGCAACAAGCCGGACAGTTGTTGGCGGCAGATTTGGTGCTGACCAGTGATGATCCGTTAGATCCGGTTTGGCAGCAACGTGCCACTGATGCCGGTCTGCGCCACTCGCCTGTGGTGTTGTTTTCCAGCATGTTACAGGCCAACGATGAATTTTCATTGGTCAATGTCAAAGCAGTCAATCAAGGTTTTCCGCTGCGTGGTGAACTCGTCCTGAGTCCTGTGGGATTGCCGGCTGGCCAAGCGCCTGAGGTTGGTACGGTCTGGTTAGAGCCACGTCTGGCGGCACTGATGCGAGTTGAGCGTGGTGATCCGGTACAGATCGGCGATGCCACCTTGACCGTGATGGGTGAAATCAGCCGTGACCCGAACCGCGAAACTGGCTTTAGTGGCTTTTCACCGACCGTACTGATCAATGCCGCAGACATCAGTAAAACCAATGCAGTACAGGTCGGTAGTCGGATTGATTATCGGCTGCTGATGGCCGGTACGCCGGAGCAGGTACGCGCATTTGAGCGGCAATGGTCAGAGCAAATTGACGCAACCGAAGACAAGATCGGCGAGATCAAACTACGCTCAGCCAGTGATGGCAATACGCGGCTGATGCGTCCGGTACGCTTGCTAAATGACTATGGTCAAGTGGCGGGGCTATTGACCTTGTTGCTGTGTGGCTTGGCGATTGCGCTGACCACGCGGCGCTTGGTGGCACAGCAACTGGACAGCATTGCCTTGGTGCGCTGTCTGGGCGCGAGTCGGCCACAGTTGGTGACGGCTTATTTACAGATTTTGCTGTGTTTGTGGGTGGTTGCAGTATTGGTTGGCATGTTGCTCGGCGGCTTGTCCGGTTATGGGCTGCTGACGGTGCTGCGGCAAGGCTTGCAGGGTGTTGAGCTACCGTTTATGTGGGCGACCTTGCTGACGGGACCGGTGTTGACTGCGGCAGTAACGGCGTTGCTGATGCTGCTCGGTTTTGCGATTCCGAGCTTATTGCGCTTGCTGAATGTGTCGCCGCTGCGCGTGCTGCGTAGCGATGTCGTCCCAGCAACGTGGTCTGGTTTTGCGCTGACCGCTGTGGCGTGGCTGGCGTTATTCGGCTTTGTGTTGCTACAAACCGGCAAACTGGCGCTAAGCTTAAGTTTGATCATTGGGCTGGCTGTGTTGCTGGCGCTGATGTTTGGGCTGATTTATGCGGTCTTACTTGGCTTAAAGCGTAGCGGTTGGCTGCAAGATGCCTTGGTGCGGCAGCCGATCGCCTCGAGTGTGCGGGTGTTGTCGCTGTCGTTGGGTTTGGGCTTGGTTGGGGTGGTCTTATTGTTGCGCGGTGATTTATTAAACCGTTGGCAACAGAGCTTGCCGGTCGGTACACCGAATCACTTTATTTATGGGTTGCCGTCGGATCAAACCACCGCGTTTACCGATGCGCTGGCACAGCGGCAACTGACCGTACCGCCGTTGTATCCAATGGTGCGGGGTCGCTTGACGCAGATCAATGGTGCGCCTTTATCTGCCGAAGTTGCCGAAGATCGTACCGCCCAGCGCGAGCTGAATCTGACCATGGCCAAGGATTTTGCCAATAGTCCGATTGTGGCGGGGCAGCCATTTAGTGCGCCGAATCAGGTGTCGGTCGAGCAAGAGGTGGCGGCGCGGCTGGGCATGACACTCGGTGATACAGTGACCATGAGCCTGCCTGAAGGCGATATCGAGGCGACGATTGTCAGTTTGCGTAGTGTCGATTGGGATAGCTTTCAGCCGAACTTCTTTTTTATCTATTCGCCTGAGACGTTGCAACCGAGTAGCGGCAGCTATCTGGGCAGTTTGTATATTGCACCAGAGCAGCGGGCGCAGTTGCCGAGCTTGATTCGTGAGTTTCCGGCGGTATTGCTTATTGATGTGGATGCGATTTTGGCGGAGATTCGGCGCTTGCTGGATCTGCTCGGACAGGCGTTGGGCTTGTTGGCCGGTTTGGTCGGGGTGTCGGGCTTGCTGGTGTTGTTGGCCAGTCTGCGGATTATGGTCGATGAGCGGCAGTCAGAAGTGGCGTTGTTGCGGGCGTTTGGGCTGTCGCGGCGACAGTTACGGCGGCGCTTGCTGGGTGAAATGGCCTTGCTCGGTGCGATTTCAGGCGTGTTTGCGGTGGTGTTGGCTGAAGGGCTGGCGTTGATTTTGGCATGGCGTTTGGAGTTGCCACTGCGTCTACATCTGGAGTGGTGGTTGGTTGCGCCGTTGCTGCTGACCCTATTGGCAGTGCTGACTGGACTGCGTCCGCTGGCCAAGCTGTGGCAGCAGTCGCCGTTGGCGGTGTTACAGCGCCGCTCTTAGTAACGGTGATGTTTAGCGGTGGTCAGCGTCATTACCAAAACACGCGGTCGGTGCAGAGTAGTGCGTTTGCATCGGCCAGACTCATCGGCTTGGCCATCAAATAGCCCTGAATATAGTCACAGTTCAGTTGGATCACCGCATCACGTTCTGCGGCGGTTTCCACCCCTTCCGCGACGATGTTCATGTGTAAATCTCTGGCCAGTCCGACAATCGCTTTGACCACCCGCATGCGTCGCTCATCTTGCAACATGTCCGACACAAACGAGCGGTCAACTTTTAAGGTATCCAGTGGATAAAGGTGCAAATAGCTTAAACAAGAGTAGCCGGTGCCAAAGTCATCAATCGCCAACTGTACGCCATCGGCCTTGAAGTGATTTAACACTAGGGTGGCAAAGGCGGGATCATCGACCAATAAGCTTTCGGTGATTTCGAGTTTAATCTGTTCGGCATCCACGCCTGAGCCGAGAATCGCTTGTCGCAGTGCCTGTACCGCTTCTGGCTGTAACAGTTGTCGCCCCGATAAATTGACCGCCATAAACAGCGGTCGCTCGGTTAGCGCTTGCAGGATTTTTAGATCTGACAGTGCCTGTTGTAATGCAAACAGTCCGAGATTCACAATCTGACCCGTACGCTCCGCCAATTCGATAAAGCCCGTCGGTGAGAGCAGGCCACGCTCAGGATGTTGCCAGCGAATCAGTGCCTCAAAACCGGCGATTTTACGATCTGCTGTTGCAATAATCGGCTGATAATACAGGATGAACTCCTGATTCAGGATGCTTTGGGCGATTTCAGCTTCGGTTTCAACTTCCACTTGTGCTTGTTTTTGCAAGGGTAGTTTGGACTTGCTGCTGGTGTGTTTTAGCATGTAGCGCTGTGTCCAAATGAAACGCCCTAGACTGCCTTTGAGCAGGGTTTTCAGCAGTGGATCTGCTTGGTCGATCATCTGTTTAAGGT
>JBAQKP010000121.1:0-4908 GCA_049301135.1 Moraxellaceae bacterium
CATATCAATCTGACCGGTGATTACCTATGGCGCAGCCGTGTCAAAACCGGTGTAGGCAAATTCAGGCCACTAAGACCGCTTCAATAGGCTTAGCGTACGATTTTTTACGTTTTCTGAGACTACCCCAATACGCGGTTTCCGTCCTCTAGCATGTCTAACAGCCCAGCTGGAACAGCTTCGCTTTGCGCTGGTAAATGCACAAACACCGTAAATTTAGAAGTCATTGTCTACTCGCTGCGTATTTTTTCGGATGCGTTTGGGTGCTTGATCACGCCTCAGGGCTTCTCCAAGCTGATCAGATGCAGGCGTAATCGCCTCAACCAATTGGTGAAGCAGACCCATTTGGAACAACACCTGTAACAGTAAGCCAGATGCAACCGCAGGATCTCCAGCTTCGATGCGCTTGTAGGTTGCCAAAGAAATCAGCGAGCGCTCTGCTGCTTCTGCCATCGTCCAGCCACGTGATTGGCGTGCAGCTCGGATATGCTGACCCATCGTGTGGCTAGCACCATGCACAGCAGTAAATACCGATGCTGAGATTTCTTTGCGCATAAAAAGCTCTTACTTAAACCTTTAACAGAAATAATAGTTTTTTTATGATCTATTTTCAAGGTTAGAATGATGCCGCATTGTCCACAACACCCGATCTACACAGATGATGGACTAGGGCTATACTCACAGCTAACCGTACTTACCGCCAGTCAAACGAGTCATCTATGCAAAGTCCCAGAAGCCTCGTGCATGCCATGTACCAACATTGGGAGGTACTGGAGCAGATCGTGACCGCGAGCCGCGGCCTGCCAGCGTTTGAGCCTGCTGAGCTTGAAAAAGTCATTCGACAGGCAGCACCCAAACACAGCGAAGAAGAGGTGCGACTGACGACTCAGCAACTCATCAATAGTAATGTTTTACAGTTACTGGCACGTAGCAGTGCCTTACAGCTCAATCCCATCGTGCTGGAATTCATGCGTAGTGTGCTGCATGAGCATGAACTCAGTTTGTCCGAGGTACTGAAGGCACGGATTGACGGCATCCGTGGTGCAAATCATCAGCTGGCCGAAGCCATCACCCAGCAACAGACCGATGATATGCGCCACGCAGCGATGCAGCTGTCAGATATTTTTCGGCAAATCTATCAGCAACTCGACCAAGATCGACATGCGATTTTGAATTTGGCCGATGCCGCTAAACGCCAAGATGCCAATATCCCACTGTCGCAACGCTATCGCGAGGTGTTAGCCGCCGATGCACAGTACTTGCAACCGATGAATGAGATGTTAGACAGTGGGCTGGGCGGTACATTTTACCCACAGCTTGAGCGTGCCGAACAACTGCTCGATCAAGCGGTCTATCAGCTTGAAAGCCAAGGCACGTTATACACACAGCGCTTGGCAATGCGGTCGATCAGTTTTCAGATCAAGGCGTTACGTTCATTTGCTCGCTTGGTCTTAAAACAATGTGTCGAAACGATTTTTCCGCTGCGTGAAGAGTTACGTCAGCACAACCGCTATTCTGCGGCGGTCAGTGAACTACTTGGGCGGGTGCGCAAGCGAGGCTTGGGTCGCAGCTTACCCATACAACATTTACCGGTCTGGCAGCGCGACCAACCCAGACGGCTACAGATCCATGATGAATTGCTTGACATCATGCAAGCAGCCGGTGATTTTCAGCCGGTCACGCTCGATTTTCCAGCAGATGATCTGTCCTGCACGGCGCAGGATCAACCCGTCCTGTTTGACCATGCCGCACTACAAGCAGCGCTGCTACAAGCCGTGCCGATCGAGAATGTCTTACTGTGGTTACTTGAACGCTACCCGCAACTGTCAGATCAACAGCGACTGGATGTGTATTTTTCGATTTGCAACCAACCACACTGGCAGCTTGAGATTGCTGAGCAGCGACAATCCTGCAAGCTACAGCAGATGACGGTACATTATCATCCACATGCAATTGTTGCGCAGACACTGGCAACGAGAAAAGAGAACACTTGATGAGTCAACTGATTGATTTACAAAAACTGCCGCAGCTTGCTGATCTGTTTAGACTGTTTAATGCAGGCAAGCATCTCAATCACTTGACCGATACCATGCTGTGGGTCGCCTTAGAACAGCAGCATGCCACCTATCAGCAGATCTTTCATGCTTTGGGCTATCAGTTGTGTGTTGATCCGCGCGGTTTTGCGTATTTTTCGACCGGTGATGCGCGTCCAAACGTGTCGAAGACCTCGCGTCAGTTGGCTCTGCTGCTGATGTTGCTGTTTGAACAACAGGCTGATACCGGTGCAAACCTTGCCGACTTTAGTCGCTGGCGAATTGATCGCGAATGGCTGAGCATGCTGATTAAAAACAATCGTGAACTGCTCGAAGTCGAGCAAATGGACAGCGTGGAGGCACTAGAGGGTATCCTGAAAACTGCTGTGTTTTATGGCTTTGCCGAAGCGGAAACAGACGGTTGGCGACTGTTGGCAGCGGTATGGCGTTATTTAGAATATTTTGAGCAAATTGCCCAACAGCCTGAAGTGACCAATGGTGCAGAGTCGCCAGAGCATATCGATTCAGACCAAGCATCTGATCACAAAAAAGATCACCCACAAGACGGCGGAAAAGATGATGACTCAGAGTATTTGACCGAGGAGATTTTGCCATGACCATGCAGTACGGTTTACAGCGCTTGGGCTTACTGAACAGTGCCGGATATCGTCGCGCCGAGGTGCCGTTGGATGCTGCGGTATCGGTGATTGCCCCAAATAACACCGGCAAAACCAGCCTGATCAATGCCTTGCAGTTTATGTTGATCGTCGATCAACGTCGCATGGATTTTGGCGCACACAGTCTACAGCACAGCCGTCGCTTTTATTTTCCGCATAGTAGTGCGTATATTTTGCTGGAAGTGCTATTACCGCATGCAGGCACAGTGGTGCTAGGCTGCGTTGGCAAAGGGGTCAGCCATGATTATGAGTATTTTGCCTATCAAGGCACATTGAATTTGGATGATTTTTGTCTGCCCAACGGCCAACAAGTACAGCAGCATCAACTGGCAGGCCATTTTGCCCGTTTGGGTAAAATTCTCTACCATTATGCGCCACCCGAATTTGCGGCGGCAATCTACGGCAGAACCCGTAAACGTCAAACCGCCGAACCAGACATCACTATTTTTAAGCTGGAACACGCCGATGATGCTGAGGTGTTTCAGCGGGTGTTGACCCGTACCTTACGCTTAGATCGGCTACGCGCTGGCGATGTCAAAGACTATTTACTGGCGATTTTTAAGCGGTATTTACCAGATCATCGTATTGATTTTAAGGCTGAGTGGGATAAGGCGTTTGCTGAGGTGAATGCCGAGCGAGCGCAGTATTTGGCCGCTAAAAACCAGCTCAATCTGATTCAGGAGATGCAGCAGCGACAAGACAAACGCTTGACCCTGCGCGGTAAAATACTGGCCTACCGACCACAGATCCAGCAGCAACTGACCGCGTGGCAACAGCACGTTACCGCGCACAGCGCTTTTCTACAGCAAGCGATTGCCGACACTGAGCAACAGATGACTGATTTTGATCAGCATTGGGAGCAGCAGAAACAGCAAGAATTTCAGATCAAACAACAGCAGGACGAATTGCAACAACAGCAAGATCAACTCGAACAGTTGAGCCGTCGCCTATGCTTGCTGAATGCCGAGCAGCTTCAGGCCGACCGACAGCACGCCCAACAACAATTGAACCAGCAAACCGCGTTGATTGAAAATGCCAGTGGACGTAGTCTAAACGCCATCGCGCAAGAGCAAGCCTCAGTCGAACGCGAGTTATCGCAGGCGAAACGTGAGTTGGCGTCGCTGGGTGATAATCTGTATTTGGCATTACAGCGCAATTTGCCCGAACAGCAGCATCGACAACTCTGCCAAGTACTCAACACGCAGGTACTGACTTTAAGTCCAGCTGATTTTTCGCTGGACAGGCAACAATTGCAAGATCAGCTAAACCGTACATCACACCAGACTCAAAGCACCGAATGCCGTGTATTGGTAGGCATTCATCTCAATCCCAATGCACTACCGACCGCATACCAACAAACCAGCCCTGACGATTTGTCGATACGCATCCTTGACCTTGAGCAACGTCAGCAACAACTCGCGGCACACTATCAGGCCGCACAAGACCTACAACAGGCCAAGCAACAGCTGCAACAATACCAGCGCAACCTGCAAGAAATTGAGCAGCAGTTATTGGATGTTGCCAACCTACAACAACTGCAAGCCACAGAGCCCGCACGCCAACAGCAACTTGAGTTACTCGGGCAACAACTCAGCCAAGTCCAGTCCGAATTGGCACAGCACAGTCAGCAACGTCGGGCGCTGTCACAACGTGAGCGCGAGCAACATGCTGAACTAGAGCAACTGCGTAAAGACGCGCAGCAAATCTCGCAACTGCGTGAAAAACGTGTGGACACTACGCCAGAGCTACAGCACCTCGACCAGCTGCCGCATCACCCTTGGACAGCAGACGTTGCGACCAATTTGGCGGGTTTGGCGAACCGTTTGGGCGAATATCAACGCGATTGCCAACACCTACTGCAACTCAATGACACCATCGTGCAACAACTTCGGCAACTACAAGCAGGCGGATTAACCAAATTTCAGTTTGAAGCGGGCTCAGAACGTGAGATCGAACGCATCATCACCTTTGCAAATAATCTGGCAGAAGAAGGCGAGGTGCTGGAGCGTAAAGCCAGACATACCGTGGTCAATGTCACGCTATGCTTGCGTGAATTACGCGATGGGGTCGAGCAGTTCAAGCTCAAAATGCGTGAATTTAATCGCCTGATTGGCCGCCGACAACTGTCAGATTTGGCGGTGTTTAAAATTGAACCCGTAGACGAAGATCTGTTACTTGAAGCGGTACAACACCTGATTAAC
>JBAQKP010000122.1:0-13147 GCA_049301135.1 Moraxellaceae bacterium
GGATTGGACAGTGCCTTTAAAATCACTTCAACGTTCATCATCACCCTCGCGTTTTGACCAAGTCAGCATAGTGGATCGACTCAAGTTTTAATATAGTTTTTTACAAAACTATATATCTATTTTTTTCGATATACGGAAATTCAAAACCTAACAGAAAAGGGACGCCCTCTCCTTGTGGGAGAGGGTGAGGGATTACAAACCCATCTTTAAACTCGCTTCAATAAAGCGATCCAGATCACCGTCTAACACCGCGCCAGTATTGGAGTTTTCCACACTGGTACGCAGGTCTTTCACCCGTGAATCATCCAACACATAGGAGCGGATCTGACTGCCCCAGCCGATGTCTGATTTGGTCGACTCCAGCGCTTGCTGTGCTTCGGAACGCTTTTGCATTTCCAGCTCGTACAGCTTGGCGCGCAGCATTTTCCATGCAAAGTCACGATTTTTGTGTTGGCTGCGTTCGTTTTGACAGGCCACCACGGTGTTGGTCGGGACGTGAGTCAGACGCACCGCTGAGTCAGTTTTGTTAATGTGCTGACCACCCGCACCCGAGGCACGATAGGTATCGGTGCGCACATCGGCCGGATTGATGTCGATTTCGATATTGTCATCGACTTCAGGCGACACGAATACCGCACTAAACGAGGTATGCCGACGATTACCGCTGTCAAATGGCGACTTGCGGACTAAGCGATGCACGCCAGTTTCGGTGCGCAGCCAGCCATAGGCATACTCGCCTTCGACTCGAATGGTCGCGCCCTTAATCCCTGCCACTTCACCGTCAGAGATTTCCATGATTTCGGCTTTAAAGCCATGCCGCTCAATCCAGCGCAAATACATACGCAGCAGCATCGATGCCCAATCTTGTGCTTCTGTGCCGCCTGAACCGGACTGAATATCGACAAAACAATGGTTGGGATCCATTGGATTGGAGAACATGCGGCGAAATTCCAGCTTACCGACATCGGCTTCAGCGGTGTCCAGCTCGGCACTGACTTCGCTCAGTAAGCTCTCATCATCGGCTTCAACTGCGAGATCTAACATGGCTTGCGCGTCGTCAAGCTGCTCAGTGAGCTTGTCCAGTACGCCGACGCTGTTTTCCAGTTCGCCTTTTTCTTTGGCCATGGTTTGCGCGCGGGCTTGATCATTCCAAATGTTGGGATCTTCCAGCTCACGCAGCACTTCTTCTAAGCGCTCTTTTTTCAGATCGTAGTTAAAGATACCCCCGAAGCGTTTCGCCACGCTGACGCAGGTCCTTTAACCGATTGACGTATGGGTTAATTTCCACGATATACACTCAACAATTAGGCTAAAAAGGCGGCGATTTTAGCATATTCATAAACCGGCAGGATATTTGCTACAGAATAGTTGTGCGACACTGCGCCGAAGTCAGCCCATTTTTGAGTAGCGACGATGGAATTTTTATTTTTAGGTACGTCGGCAGGCACACCGACCCGAACGCGGAATGTCACCGGACTTGCCCTACGCAAAAAACAGCAGCGCAACTGGCTGCTGGTCGATTGCGGCGAAGGCACACAGCATCAAGTGTTAAAAACCGCGTTGAGTTTAAACAGCTTAAGCACGATTTGTATTACCCACGTGCATGGCGATCACTGCTACGGCTTACCGGGGGTGTTGGCCAGTGCCGGCATGGGCAAACGTCAAGCGCCACTCACCGTGATTGCGCCGCGTGCCATTCAAACGTGGTTTGAAACCACCCGAGCGCTGACAGATTTATATCTGTCTTATCCGATTACCTTTGTCGCAGTCGAGGACATGCAGGACGCTTGGGTCACGGAGGATTTTGTGATTCGCGCCTATCCGCTGTCGCATCGCGTCCCGTGTTATGCCTATCATTTTACTGAACGCCAAACGACTTCACGGCGCTTAAATGTCGCCAAACTGACCGAACACAACATCCCGAGCGCGCCTTATTGGCGACAGCTTCAGCAAGGCGAAAATCCACAACTGCCAGACGGTCGCCAACTGCATGCTGAGGACTACTGCTTACCCGCTGCACCAGCGCGTCAAGTGGTGGTGGCCGGTGATAATGACACGCCCGCCTTGTTGCAAGCGGCCTGTCAGGCTGCGCACCTGTTGATTCACGAGGCAACCTACACGGCGGAAGTGTCGGCCAAAGTCGGTGAGTTTCCGCAACACAGCGATGCAGCACGCGTGGCCAAATTTGCAGTGTCAGTCGGATTACCCAACCTGATTTTGACGCATTTTAGCAGTCGTTACGCAGCCGAAGGTCAGCCCTCGCCGAGCCTAGACGACCTTGCGGCAGAAGCACGGCGCGACTATCACGGCCAGCTATTTTTGGCGCGTGACTTTGATCAATTTTACTTAGACGCAGCAGGATCATTGACGCGATCTGCTACACTGTCAGCGCCCCTGCCCTAACATCAACATCACGACTCAATCCGAAGGTGTCCCGTGGATTTGATGCAAAATTTTTTGATGATGGCGCTGCTGATTTCAGCCAGTGCATTTTTGTCGATGTCCGAAATCGCACTGGCTGCCGCTCGCAAAATTAAACTCAAACTGATGTCCGAATCCGGCGATAGCGACGCGGCCAAAGTGCTGAAACTGCAAGAACATCCGAGTGGTTTTTTTGCCGCCTCGCAGATCGGTCTAAATGCCATCGCGATCTTGGGCGGGATTTTGGGTGAGGCAGCGTTTACCCCGTATTTTGCCGAACTGATTGGTTATATCTATCAAGGTAGCGGGTTAAATACGATTGCATTTGTTTGCTCGTTTGTGTTTGTGACTCTCCTGTTTATTTTATTTGCCGATTTGATGCCCAAGCGTCTTGCGATTACCTCACCCGAAAAAGTCGCGACTCGACTGATTAATCCTTTGTTATTTTTTACCTCTTTTTTTAAACCACTGACGTATTTAATTAATGGCCTGAGCAATCTAATTTTTCGGATTTTTAAAATCAATACCATCCGTGATGACCAAATTACCTTTGACGACGTGTATGCGGTGGTGGATGCCGGTGCGCAAGCCGGTGTACTGCAACAACAAGAACATCACTTGATCGAAAACGTATTTGAGTTGGAATCACGCACGCTGCCGTCCTCGATGACCCCGCGCGAACAAGTAGTATTTTTTACCTTACAAGAAAACGAAGCTGCGATTCGCGAAAAAATCGCCGCCTATCCACACTCAAAGTTTTTGGTTTGTGATCATGTGATTGACCGCGTGGTCGGTTATATCGACACTAAAGACCTATTGGTGCGGATTTTAAATAACCAATCATGGCTCCAAATGAACGAAACCACCTTGCGCACCGCACTGATTGTGCCGGATACACTGACGTTATCAGAATTGCTCGACCGCTTTAAAAGCAGCCGTGAAAACTTTGCAGCCGTGATCAATGAATACGCACTCGTGGTCGGGATTATCACCTTAAATGACGTGATGAGCACGGTGATGGGCGATTGGTTTAGCACGGCCCTAGAAGAACAGCAAGTGGTGCAACGTGATGAAAACTCTTGGCTAATCGACGGCGGTACACCGATAGAAGATGTTAAACATGCCTTAAATATCGACCAACTGCCGGACGAAGAAAACTACGAAACCGCAGCAGGCTTTATCATGTATATGCTACGCAAAATCCCCAAGCGTACCGATAGCGTGGAGATTTATGGTTTTAAATTTGAGGTGGTCGATATTGATCATTACAAAATCGACCAACTGCTGGTCACGCGCCATCAAGCCGACCCTGAAAGCGCTGCAACGTCATGATTGGGTTTGAATACGCCGTGCTGCTTTGCTCTCGGCAAACGGTGACTGCTGTTGCCGCCAAATCGGCAGTACCTGACCTTTTGCATCAGTGACAGCAGTCGGTCGCAGGATATCCAGCATTTTTTGCTCATCTTGCCAATCCAGCGCAGTAAATGGCACCCGCTCTGGCGGCAAAATATCCGTACTCGGAATAAAGGTACGACCTTGCGCCACTGAGGTGCTCGCGCTCAAGGTGGTCAATACGTCCAATCCCGCACCCAGCCATGAACCGCGCCGTAACAACCGTGGCAGATCATCGGCCAGTTTATGCAGCCGCTGAGGCGCACTATAAATCTCACCCAACACCTGCTGATACGCGCCAATAAACGCTGCCGTGCTGGCCTTAGCGGGCTGAATCACCAAAGAATAGGCATTAAAATCATGCAGAGAGGCTTGCGGCAAAAAACTCGGCTGGCGCTGCTGTGCCAGTCGCTCAAACAACGGTGTACCGGGAATCGCGGTTTCAATACAGACAAAACTCGGCACATGCAGTCCGCTGTCTTTGAGTCGCTCAGGCAACGAGCGAATATAGTCGACATCATCATGCAGTGGACTGAGCATCAGGCCTGCTGTGACCAAAATCCCTGCTTCGCGTGCCGCATCAAACACTTGCCGCACCTGTGACAGACGGTTTTGATGCTTGTTAAAGTCAGCAATCGCCGCTGGATTAAAACTCTCTAGCCCAACAAAGACCGTCCGGCAGCCACTGTCATACATACGCTTGAGCAGATCTGGCTTGGTGAGGACATTAAAGGTCAGACAAGTACCTCAATAAATATTCAGCGGGCGCAACGCATCGCATAACTCTCTAAAATAATTTAAATTTCCGGCGAGATTATTATCATAAAACATCACCATTTGCCGCTGCCAAAACGGTGTGCCCGCGTTTTTTAGCGCCTGTTGCGTCAGTTGAATATCGCGCACCACTTTGGCGGTGGACTGCACCTTAAATCGCGTCCCAATCCCCGTCAGCGCACAAAAATCACAGGTAAACGGACAGCCCCGCGTCGCCTCCAATGCCCACGGCATTAACTGCTGACGCGCAGCCAGTGTCACCCGAGGGGTCGGCACTAACGCGGCGTGGTAACCCGTCGAACGATACAGTGGCTGTAACCGATTGGCACACAGATCCTGATACAACTGTGGCACGGTGTCCTCTGGATCGCCAATCACCACCGCATCAAAATACGCTGCACACAACTGTGGATAGGTACTGGCCATGATCCCGCCCAGCACAGTTTTGGCACCACGTTGTCGGTAGTAGTGTGAGATTTGGCGCGCCCGATCAAAATCCGAGTGCATACACGATAAAAACACCAGATCATAGGACTGCTGCCAATCTGGATCAGTCCACGTATCGTTAATGACTTCGACCTGCGCACTTTCTGGCAGCAAGGCCGCAATCAGCGCACCAATCTGCGGTTGTAATACGGTGCGGTGATGTGCACCACGGCGATGATAATCGGTAAAAACAGCAATAACCGCAACGCGTAACATGCTAGATCCTGATCTGTTGGGTTTATTGTTATTCGCCATCACGGCGAGTCATCCAAACAGAGCATAGGCATAAAGTGACATATAGGCAAATAAATTGATTTTTTTGCCTATTGATCGCGCAAACCAAGCCAATCGACCACACAGGCTAGGCAAAAATACTGATCGTCTGCCGACTGATCGCCATTAAACGCCCCTGCTGATCCCAAATTTGTGCTTCGGTATGTGCATAACCCTCATCCGCCGCATCAGTCCGCACCGCATAACGCCAAAAATCCGCAGCGGTATAACCGACCGGCTGCCGCACAAACTCCAACGTCCAGCACAAACTACTGGCCGGTGCTGGCGTTTTAAACATCGGCAATACCGCAGGCGGCCACGCATCGATCAAACCAAACAAGTGCGCCAAGCCAAACTCCGGCAACGACTGATCTTGATAGCGCATCCAACCGGCAAAATCTGGCCGGGTTGCGCCACTAAACGGTGGTTTGCCTTTTGCCCAACGAATATCCACATGCTGAAAAAACTCCGGCATCATGCCTGCGATATACGGCATTTGTGGCACATCCAGCGGCGCGGCGACTTTAAACTCGGGTGCGACATGAATCGGCTCAACCTGAATCGTCGATTCGCGCGGCAAGCCAAAACTGGCCAGCAACACCGCCACCACTTGCCCATCTTGGATTAAACGTGCTTCGGCTTGTGTGGCAGATTTGCCTTGCCGAAAGATCTCCGCTTTGAGCGTCGCAGCACCCGCCAATGCCGGTGCAACAAACGACACCGTAGCCGAACGCAGCACCTGTTGCATACCCAACTGACCGATTAAATGACTGATCAACATCGCCGCAACCAAACCACCGTAAGTGGCTCGCCCCTGCCCCCACGTCGCCGGAATCTCGACTTCGGATTGCTGCTGGCAGGCTACCAGCAAGGTGTGCAGGGCACTCGGTGAAGCAAGCTCAGGTATATGCGTCATGACGACTCAACGAATCCATAAAAAGAACTTGATTGCAGCATGCGCAACTCTAACCAACAATGGCAAAACTGTCGATCACTGCACAGATCCGTGACGCAGTGGTCACGCCGCGTCAGCAGTGAGGCGGCTCCGTTAATCTCTAGCGCAAGTGTCAATCTTACTGTGGTTCAGACACCGCCAGCGCAAGCAATCGTTTGGTCACCAGATACGTCACCGGCACGGCCAACAATAAGCCACTCAACACCGCAAGCACAATCGCAACGGTACTGTCATAGCCTAGAATCAAACTCAGCGTCAGCAGTACGCCCATCGCAACGGTTGAGACTATCGTGAACAATACTGAAGCCAAACGCCAATTCATGATTTAACCCTCCACGCCATTTAACTTGTCTAATCTATGTATACGCTGATTTAAAACCACTGTGAAGCATTATTTTTTTATTAAAAAACACTCTCATTCTGATGATATTTCTCATTTAATTCAGAGCAATTTGGTCAGGATTTATAATAAAATAGATTAGACCTCTTGCGAAAGTATAAAAACAGCCTATAATTTAAGCTATGAAATATGCTCAGATTCAATCCTACACGGATTCACAGTTCAAGCGTCTAATTGGTGTTGATCAGGCAACTTTTGCCGACATGGTGAGCATCGTAAAAGCCGCTGAAGCCCTTAAGCGCAAGTCTGGTCGTCCAAGCAAGCTCAGCACGGAAGACCAGATATTACTCACATTCAACTATTTACGCGAGTACAGAACGCTCTTTCACGTTGCGGCCGATTACGGTATTCACGAGTCTAACGCGCAACGAATAGTCGTAAGAATTGAGAACATATTGATTCAGTCAGGACGGTTTAGTTTGCCCAAAAAATTACCACCATCCACGACCGAAGTTGACTGGGACGTGATTGTGGTTGATGTGACAGAAACCCCAATAGAGCGACCCAAAAAAAGCAGCGCAAGTACTACAGCGGCAAGAAAAAGCGTCACACGTTAAAAACCCAAATCGTTGTGCATCAGGCCAGTCAACACATTCTAAGTATTGCGATTGGCTGTGGCAGCCAACACGACATTGGTTTAGCTCGGGAAAACGTCCGTAACCTACTGATATCGAGATATTGTTTTGCAGATCTGGGGTATTTTGGTCTCAAAGAGATTGGTTGTCGTTTATTCACGCCGCTCAAGAAACCCAAAGGTGGCCTGCTGGAGCCGATTCAGAAGCAGATCAACGGCGAGATCAGTCGTCGTCGGATTGTTGTCGAACATGTGATTGGGCGTTTGAAGCGGTTTAGGATCGTTTCAGAGCGTTATCGAAATCGCCGAAAGAGATATGGCTTACGGCTGAACTTACTTGCTGGAATTTTGAACTGGATGGCGGTCAAAAAATGATTTTCGCAAGAGGTCTATTAAACCAAAAACCAAGTAAAATACTCTGAATTAACTCACTCTCAACATTTTTTAAAATTCTCCCTCAAAGCTGTTGCGGTGATCTGGCTGAATCAGTGCGAGCGAACGCTGTGTTGCCGCAAAAAAACAGGCCGAAGTGTCGGCCTGTTTTAAGCTCAACAAGGCTTAGTGATCGCTGGCTTTGGATGCCCCAATCCCCGTCATCGAACGGACAAACTGCGCATCAAATGCCGCGCGTTCAGCATCGGCACGCGTGCTCTTATCGGTGACCGAAAACAACCAGCAGCAGACAAACGCAATCGTGATCGAAAACAGCGCCGGATTGCTATACGGGATCGGCGCGGTTGCACTGATATGTAAGGTATCGACCCAGACGGCTTTGGTCATGCCGATCAAAGTCACTGAGGAGACCAAACCCATTGTGCCACCAATCACCGCACCCCGCGTGGTCAGACCACGCCAGAACATCGACAACAACAACACAGGGAAGTTGGACGAAGCCGCCACCGCAAATGCTAGACCGACCATAAAGGCGACGTTTTGTTTTTCGAACACAATGCCCAGTAGCATGGCCAGCAGACCGAGCGCCAGTACCGCGTATTTTGAGACACGCATTTCTTGCTTTTCGGTCGAACGACCATGCGCGATGACATTGGCGTACAGATCATGCGAAACCGCCGATGCACCCGACAAGGTCAAACCTGCGACCACGGCCAGAATCGTGGCAAACGCGACAGCCGAAATAAAGCCCAAGAACCAATCACCACCGAGCGCATGCGACAGATGCACCGCCGCCATATTGCCGCCACCGAGCAACTCGAGCTTGCCGGTTTCGGCCATTTTGGTCAGGTCGAGATATTGCGGATTTTGCGCGACAAACAAGATCGCACCGAAGCCGATGATGAAGGTCAGCAGGTAAAAATAACCAATAAAACCCGTCGCAAAGAACACCGATTTACGCGCTTCTTTGGCATTACCAACGGTGAAGAACCGCATCAAAATATGTGGCAGACCGGCTGTACCAAACATCAAAGCTAAGCCAAGCGAAATCGCATCAATTGGGTTACTGATCAGCGAGCCGGGGCCCATGATTTTTTGACCGTCGGTGTTATGCACATCGCTATACACATCGACCGCCGCGCTAAACATGCCTTCTAGACTGAAGTTATAGGCTTGCAGCACCATAAACGCCATAAAGGTCGCGCCAGACAGCAGCATCACCGCCTTGATGATCTGTACCCACGTGGTCGCCAGCATGCCGCCGAACATCACATAGGCGACCATCAAGACACCGACCACCACCACTGCGATATTATAATTTAAGCCAAATAATAGCTTAATCAACTGACCTGCACCGACCATCTGCGCAATCAGATAAAACGACACCACCACCAAGGTGCTGACCGCCGCCATGGTGCGCACAGGGCCACGCGCCAGCCGGAACGAGGCGACATCGGCAAAAGTAAATTTACCCAAGTTACGCAGCCGCTCGGCAATCACAAACAGGATGATCGGCCAGCCGACGAGGAAGCCAATCGAATACAGCAACCCATCAAAACCAGTGGCGAACACCATCGCCGAAATACCCAGAAAAGACGCGGCAGACATATAGTCACCGGCAATCGCAAGGCCGTTTTGGAAGCCGGTAATGCCACCGCCTGCGGTATAAAAGTCGGCGGTCGAACGGGTTTTACTGGCTGCCCATTTGGTAATGCCGAGGGTAAAACCGACAAACACCACAAACATGCCAATCGCAACCCAATTGGTGGCTTGTTGTTCGGTCGCGCCAAGGTCGAGTTTGGATGCCCACACGCTGGTTGGCAGCAAACTGAACAGCAACGCCAGCAGACTGGCATATAGCGTTTGCATTGAGCTCTTCATTGAGTTGTTCATGGCTGCACCTTCAGGACAACCTGACGGGTCATCTCATCAAAATAACGATTGGCGTACCAGACGTAGATGCCGCACAGCACAAACGCGGAAAGGATCACCGCCACGCCAAGCGGCATGCCGACGGTGATCACGCCACCGAATAACGACTGGTGCATGACCTCTGGAAACAATGCAACGAAGGTGATAAATCCGCAATAAATCGCCAATTGAATGGCGGCGAGTGACCAGCTTAAACGAGATTTTTGGCGAATCAGGGTTTGAAAATCGGGATGGTTCAGGAAGGCCTGAACTTGTTTTGCGTCCATCGAATCGTTCATGATCGGATGCTCCATGTCTATCATTCGGGTTTTTTGACCATTTCACAGTAGCGCTGTTTGTACGCTTTGAAACTTCGACTTTGGTCGAGAGATTCGGTAAACGATCCGCCGCCCGCCAAATTCAGGCTATGATCATATGGCGCGTCACCAGCAGACGCTTTCGGCACGGGTGGAACTCAGGATGAATGGTTGGCTGATTACCAGTGTTTTGGCGCTCTATGTCGGCTTGCTGTTTGTCTGTGCTTTTTTTGGCGAGCGTTCTAGCTTAAATATCGGCAGACGTAGTCGGCAGTTTTTATTTGCATTGACGCTGGGGGTGTATTGCACTTCGTGGACGTTTTATGGCGCAGTCGGTTCGGCCTTACAACAAGGCTGGGCGTTTTTGGCGATTTATCTCGGGCCTCTGCTGTTTTTGTGGTTTGGGCATGATGCGTGGCAACGCTTGGTGCAGATTCGGCGGCATCATTCGATTAATTCGATTGCGGATTTTTTAGCGGCACGTTACGGCAAATCACCACTCCTAGCGGCGCTGGTGACGCTGTTGGCGGTGGTGAGTGTGCTGCCGTATTTTGCGCTGCAACTACAGGCGATTTCGCTCAGTGTTGCGGTGTTAATGCCCGCGCAAACCCAACCCACTGGCTTCGACTGGCCGAGTATGGGCGTGTTTGCGCTGACCGCTGGACTTGCGGCGTTGGCGATGTTATTTGGCACGCGGCAACTGCACAGCAATGAGCGGCACGGCGGCCTGATGCTAGCGGTCGCACTAGAGTCGGCGGTCAAGCTGATTGCGCTGTTGTTAGTCGGCGGCTATGCGCTGTGGCATTTGTCACAGTCGACCACGCCGTTGCCCAGCGTGCCGACGCTCGCCGTGCCGACCCAGATCCCCAGTGGTTTTTTGGCGCAAACCTTGGTCGCGGCCTTGGCGATGATTTGTTTGCCCAGACAGTTTCATGTCGCGGTGGTCGAGTGTAGCCATGCCGATGATTTGAAGGCGGCGCGACCCTTGTTTGCCAGTTATCTGTTGTTGACCGTGCTGGCGATTTTACCGATTGCATGGTGGGCAGGCACAGAACTGAACCAGCTGTCGAATCCAGATATGGCGGTGTTGCTGTTGCCGCTGCTGCATGACCAACAGGCGTTGGCGTTGGTGGCGTTTTTGGGTGGGTTTTCGGCAGCAACGGGCATGCTATTGGTCGCCAGTGTCGCGCTGTCGATTATGCTGAGTAATGATTTGATTTTGCCTACCTTGTGGCGTTTGGGTTGGTTGCGTCGTGACACGCCACATTTGGTTGATTGGGTGCGCTGGATTCGGCGACTGTCGTTACTAGGCCTCATGCTGCTGGCCTATGCAATGTATCGCTTGTTTGCCGGTGATACACAATTGGCCAGTATTGGTGTGCTGTCGTTTGCGGCGGTGGCGCAGTTTGCACCGGCATTAATCGGCGGATTGTACTGGCGTGGTGGCAGTAAAACCGGCGTGATTGCGGGTCTGCTGGCGGGATTTGCGCTGTGGGCAATCACCCTGCTGTGGCCGACATTGCTGCGGCTCGGGATTGGCGACAGTGCAGTGTTGCAACACGGTCTGTTCGGTTGGGCATGGCTGCGACCAGAGGCGCTGCTCGGCAGTCAAGGGCTTGATCCGATCACGCACGGGGTACTGTGGTCACTGTCGATCAATCTGTTGCTGTATGTGTTGGTGTCGTTGCGCTTTCGGCCACTGATGCGCGAGCAAATGCAGGCATTGGCATTCTTGCAACCGGATGATCAGGCCAAAGAACCGCTGTACGTCAGCACCAATACCGCGCCGAGTCGCTTTCAACTGATTGATCTATATACCTTGGCGGCACAAATTACCGGCACGCCGGTGGCGGATGCCAAGTTTCAGCAGTTTGCCG
Organism: Moraxellaceae bacterium; assembly: GCA_049301135.1. Classification (GTDB taxonomy): domain Bacteria; phylum Pseudomonadota; class Gammaproteobacteria; order Pseudomonadales; family Moraxellaceae; genus JAYXXU01. The sequence continues at coordinate 11,774 of JBAQKP010000122.1, forward strand.
AGCAGCTTGGCCAGCCGTTAAACCTCTATCAAGCAGCCGATGGGCGCTGGTGGCGCATGACCGAGCAATTGTTGGCGGCCTCGATTGGTACCGCAACGGCGCGTACCTTACTGAGTACCGCGCTGCATGACAAAGGCATGGGGATCGCCGAAATCGCCGGACTGCTCGATCATGCGTCGCAATTGCAACGTTTTAACCAAGCGCTGCTGGCCACCATGATGGATCATATCGCGCAAGGGGTCAGCGTGGTCGATGCCGAACTCAAGCTGGTCGCATGGAATCGACGCTATCTGGAGCTGTTTGACTATCCGGATGATTTGGTCTATGTCGGCTGTCCGATTGCCCATTTGATTCAATACAACGCCGAGCGTGGCGAGTGTGGCGTGGGCGATGTGCGCGAACATATCGAAAAACGCTTGTACTGGATGCGGCGCGGCAATCCGCATGTGTTTGAGCGGGTGCGCAAAGATGGCCGAGTGATCGAGATGCGTGGCCAGCCGATTGATGGCGGTGGCTTTGTCACCACGTTTGCCGATATTACTGCATTTCGGCAGACCGAGGCAGCGCTGGAACAGCGGGTGTTAGAGCGGACTGAGCAGCTTGAAATCGCGCTGCAGCATCAGGCCGAGGCACGCCAATTGGCCGATCAAGCCAACCAATCAAAAAGCCGTTTTGTGGCGGCGGCCAGTCATGATCTGCTGCAACCGATGCACGCGGCACGCTTGTTTGCCGCCAGTCTGGCTGCCAGTCCACTGGATGCCGACGCTGAATATTTGGTGCAGCAACTCGACCGCTCCCTACATGGTGCGGAGAGTATTTTATCCTCGTTGTTGGATATCGCACGGCTGGATACTGGTGCGCTACAACCCAGTCTTGAGGCGGTTGCGCTTGCCCCGTTATTGGCCGATCTGCATAGCCAATATGCACCACTCGCAGCACAACGCGGCTTGCAACTGCGCGTATACGCCTCACCGCTATGGGTCTATACCGATCCGCAATGGCTGCGCCGTATGGCACAAAACCTGCTCAGCAATGCGCTACGCTATACCGCGCAAGGACGTGTGGTGATGGGAGTACGCCAGTCCGCGCAAGGCATTCGGCTGTTTGTTTGTGATACTGGGCTTGGGATTGATCATGCCCAGCAAGGCCGGATTTTTGATGAATTTCAGCGCGGTACGGCTGGTTCACCATGGGGCGAGCAAGGGCTGGGGTTAGGACTCGCGATTACCTTTCGCATGGCCAAACGGCTCGGACATGGCCTGTATCTCGACTCAAACGTTGGCAAAGGCTCACGCTTTTGGCTGACGCTCCCCGCTATACAAGCGCCCTCAGTCGTCGCAGTCGCACCGGCTGCCAGCATCCCTACCCTTGGAT
>JBAQKP010000123.1:0-27946 GCA_049301135.1 Moraxellaceae bacterium
TAACCCGGTGGCGCACCGATCAGGCGCGAAACGGTATGCCGCTCCATGTATTCCGACATGTCAAACCGAATCAACTCCACTCCCAGCACTTTGGCCAGTTGCTTGGTGACTTCGGTTTTACCTACACCAGTCGGGCCTGCAAACATGAAGGAGCCGATTGGTTTTTCAGGAGCTTTGAGGCCAGCACGCGATAACTTGATTGCAGCCGATAACGCTTCAATCGCTTCATCCTGACCGAATACCACACGCTTGAGATCACGTTCAAGATTGGCCAAGACAGTTTTGTCATCACGCGAGACTGATTTAGGCGGGATACGGGCGATTTTGGCGACTATCGCTTCAATCTCGTCCACGTCAATCACTTTCGGTTGTTCGGTCGGCGGCTGTAGACGTTGATATGCGCCCGCTTCGTCCACCACGTCGATGGCTTTGTCCGGCAAGAAGCGCTCTTGGATATGCTTGGCAGACAGTTCAGCCGCAGCAGACAGTGCCGCATCTGAATAGGTCACATGGTGAAACTCTTCAAACCGCGACTTCAAACCGCGCAAAATCGCAATCGTATCGGCCACACTTGGCTCGGTTACATCGATTTTTTGGAAGCGGCGTGACAGTGCGTGGTCTTTTTCAAACACCTGACGATATTCTTGGTAGGTGGTTGAACCGATACAACGCAGCGTGCCGTTGGCAAGCGCAGGTTTGATCAGGTTGGACACGTCCATCGTGCTGCCCATACTTGAGCCTGCACCGACGATCATGTGGATTTCATCAATAAATAAAATCGCATCGGGTAGTTTTTTCAGTTCGCTCAGCAGTTGCTTGATGCGTTTTTCAAAATCACCACGATACTTAGTCCCTGCGACCAGCGAGCCGATATCGAGATTGTAAATCACGGCTTCTGCCAGTGGCGCAGGCGCTTTGCCGTTGACGATCAGCCACGCCAGACCCTCAGCAATCGAGGTCTTACCGACCCCCGGCTCACCGACCAGCAGTGGGTTGTTTTTACGGCGACGGCAGAGAATCTGCGCTGCGCGTTCAATTTCTTTTTCACGGCCAATCAAAGGATCAGTGCGGCCATCTTTGGCCTGTTCGTTGAGATTGACGGTGTAAGCACTCAGTGGATTGTTACGCTGACTTGGGCTTGCTTCGTCATCAGCATCGTTGTCACCCATACTGCCATCCTGCCCGCCTTCATCGTCTTTGCGTGTGCCGTGTGACAGATACTGTGTGAGATCAAGCCGGTTGATCTGCTGCTTTTTCAGCAAGTAAACGGCAAAACTATCACGCTCAGAATACATGGCAACCAGCACATCTGCGCCTTCGACTGGACGGTTACCACCACCAGAGGATTGCACATGAAAAATGGCGCGTTGCAAAATGCGGTCAAAACTGTCGGTTGGGTGTGGCGCTTGCTCATTGGCCTCACTCAAGCGCGGGGTGTGTTTGTCGATGTAGTCGTTCAGCTCGCGACGCAGACTAGGAATGTCGGCGCCACAGGCACGCAGGGCGTTGACGGCTGAGTCGTTTTCAAGCAGCGAAAGCAACAGATGCTCGACCGTCAAAAACTCGTGACGCTTCTGACGCGCCATGGTGACTGCCAGACGCAGGGATACTTCCAAATGACGACTGAGCATGTTTAACCTCTATTGCGGTTGCGGTTCAATCTGGCAAAGTAATGGGTGACCTTGAGCGCGCGCATAATGGTTTACCTGCTGCGCTTTGGTCTCGGCGATATCGCGTGGATAGACGCCTGCCACACCTTTGCCGCGATAGTGTACTGTTAGCATTACCTCTGTAGCGCGGTCAAGGTCAAGTGCAAAGTATTGCTGTAACACCTCTATAACAAACTCCATCGGCGTATAGTCGTCATTGAACAAAATAACGGCGTACAGCGGGGGACGCTCCAATTCTGGCGGTGCAGTGAGGACATCATGCTCGGCCTGATGATCGGCATCGTGATCCGCCGCAGTCATGCGGGGATAATGCCAATCTTGCGGAGAGTGCCAAACCTGCTGGCCAATCTCGGCCAACTGACCAAATGGGTATTGATGGTTGTCTTGCAATTTTTTCGCCCTACAACTGGATAAAGATGGTTAAAAATCAAAACACAAGACAGATGTGTATCACACATTTGCCCAAAACCACAAATGACAGACGCTGCTACAAAGCGACATGCGATCAGATCAGCTACTGACTTTGCTCGGCAGGTACTGGTGGTAAGTCCGCCAAGGTTGCCGGAACTTCGGCACTCTTCGAGCCACGCTCCCACGCATAACGCTGCGTGGTGTTTTGGCCACCACCTCGCAACTTGATCTCGACATATTGCGGAGTAAAGCCTGCGGGCATCGTCCAACGCCCTGCCAAACGATGAAAGCTGCCGAATTTAAACTGATCCTGTGCCAATGGCACTGCAACAACGGTTTCACCATTAATCAAATGCATCTGGACTTGGCCACTAACCTCGCGACGATTCGGGCGCAGTTGCATTAAATCAAACTCATACTCAAAAGCACGCTCTGGTAGTGGCTTGATATGGATGCTACGAATGCTTAAATCAACCCCACCATGCCCAATCAACAGATCTTGATAGCTGGCCAAGCGCGACTCTGATAAATGTCGTAAATCAGCTTCGGTCTGCATTTGTTCTTGTACACTTTTGGCACTTTCTAACGCCAAATCGCGCTCTTGCACCATCGTTGCCAGCGTACGATTTAAAATTTCAATGGTGGATTTTTGTTCGGCAATACTCTCTTTTAAATCGCTGACATCTCGAACACTTGCACCAACCACGGTCATACCTTGCTGATGACCGACGCTATAGCCCAGTAACGCTGCACCACTAGCCACCAAAATGGCCATCAGTGCCAAAATAAACGGGTGGGATAATTCGGCTGTGGTTTTTTCTGTACTCATGAATGGTTTTTCCAAAATCATCAAGTGTTATGCAATGCTGCAATGATACGCCACCCTTGGCGACGTATCAGTACAAAAAACCAATTATGGCAGCATTCTTATTGCAGCCTTCTCACTGCAACATGCTTATGGCAACATTGGCACGACATCAAGCCCTGCGGTTTCGTCCAGTCCAAACATGAGGTTCATGTTTTGTACCGCTTGACCGGCTGCTCCTTTAACCAAATTATCTTGTACCACCAGTACGACCAAGGTCTTGCCTTGATTCGGACGATACAGCGCGATCCGCAATTGATTAGAGCCACGCACACTGCGGGTTTCTGGCAGGCTACCGGCAGGCATCACATCGACAAACGGCTCATCAGCGTAATACTGCTCAAACAACGCTTGCAGATCGGTGGATTGTCCTGCTTCGGTCAACTGAATATACATGGTGGTAAACATGCCGCGAATCATCGGCACGAGGTGCGGTACGAACAGCATGTCGGCAAATTGCGCGTGTGGTGCAATCGTTTGTAATCCTTGCACAATCTCAGGATGATGCCGATGGCCTTTGACACCGTATGCTTTAAAACTATCTGATGCCTCAGAAAACAGCAAACTGGTTTCGGCTTTGCGACCTGCACCCGATACACCAGACTTGGCATCCACGATTAAGCTGGCTGGCTCTACCAATGCAGTCGCGGTATTCAGCAACGGTAGCAGGCCAAGCTGCACCGTGGTTGGATAACAACCAGGGTTGCCGATAATCCGAGCGGTTTTGATTTGTGCTCGGTTGACTTCAGGCAAGCCGTACACTGATTCAGCCAATAAATCAGGGCAAGCGTGCGGCATGCCATACCACTGCTCAAACACCGCTGTGTCTTGCAGCCGAAAGTCCGCCGCCAAGTCGATCACTTTAATCCCTTGCTCGACCAGTTCGCGCGCTTGCTTCATCGCGACACAATGTGGCGTAGCAAAAAACACCACATCGCAACCAGTTAACGCTTCAGGTGTACTGTCGCTAAAACACAGATCGGTTACACCGCGCAGACTGGGAAACATGGCATCGACTCGCGTGCCTGCCTCAGTGCGCGAGGTTAGTACCGTCACCTTCACTTGCGGATGCCGTGCGAGTAAGCGCATCAATTCGACGCCAGTGTAGCCTGTTCCACCGACAATACCCGCTGAGATCATCACCTTTTCCCCAAATTCGACCAGATTAAGACAAGGTGGCTAGTATGACAGGAACAGATGACAGACAAAACTGCCGAATGCCATAGACTAAGTTGCTTATTTGCTCTTAAATACAGGCAAGGAACAATCCTCACAATAAATCTAAGGAGCGCGTGGATGCCTTCGCCTTTTTTTGCAGCAACCAAACCTTACTCAGCATCGCCTGTGCTGCTGAGTGTTGCGCTGGCTGCCTCGGGATTACTGCTCACTGGCTGTGGCGGCAACACCCCCACCACACGGACCAACTCGGATGATCTGGTCTCAACGCCGAGTACTGCTACGTTTACCCTGACACTACAAAGCCCCGTGCAACTGACCAATGTCGAAGCGCGGGTGATCGACACGATATCAGGTCGTGTGTTATACCAAGGAACGATTAGCAATACTGATAAGCTACTGATCGACCTTAGAAAAGCCGATGTCCCTTCGCAAAGATTGTTGTATGTCGAATTGCGACCGACCGCCCTCAATCAAAGCAGTTATTACGATCCAATCCTAGACGGTAGTGCCCCGTTTAATGCCCCATTACGCGCACTGGTGCAGAGTAATACCAACAACCGAACAGTCTTGATTGATCCGTACAGCGAAATTGCCTTTCAGCGGGCACAAATTCGTGCAGGCTGGTTGACCAATCGTACCGATTTGTCGCAGTTGAGCTTAATCAGTATGAGCACACTGAATGATGCGAACTCTGAAGTAAGTGCTGTGTTCGCAGTGCGTAGCAATGTTGCTCTCACCCAAGGACTCGGCAGTCGTGCTGATATTCAAAAGTTGAATATCAATAACAATCAGTACAATACGCTTAACTATTTTATATTTGCTTTGGGTCATATTCAATATTACGTCAGTCAGCAAGGTAGACAAACTTCCCCGTACTTAAATTTTAGTCAAAAAGCCGCGATTGATATGCTAGACGGTGACCTTGATGGCATCACCTTGTATGGTTTTGGAGATCAAGCACATATTTTCTTGAACGAGCCTTTGGTAGAGCCAATTGTGAATACAAAACCCGATCGTAACCAGCATGCACTGCTGGCGATTGACCAGTTTTCTGCTCGAAACGCCTACAATAACGAGGGTGTTGGCGAATCAATCAAGCAGCTATTTAACCCGCTATTCGAGAGTGATTCGGCGGAATTTAGTTTTATTAACGAGTATGACTACCTGAATATGACCGCGCGTGCAGTGTCTGCTGTGCCTAAACTATTCGGTCTACACAGTCCTGGTGCGGGCAACTACACACGGGCATTTGGCTTGCCGAGCAATCAGTTGGTGAAGAACTATCTGAACGCTGATGACACAGGCTTGGTCAGTGATATTGAGCAAATCGCTGGTACCTACCAAAACAGCCAAAATTGCCGACTCGAAATTCGTCCAAATGGCCGTGTAATCTTATCGCAAGGAACACAGCGTTTTGAAGCAGATATTGATCGCAACTTTAACGACTCAATGAGTCGCACCAGTGTAAGCAGTCAGGCTTATCTGCTTAATATCACCACACCCAGTGACAGTACGCCGAGCTTTTTGCAAATCCGTACCGATGGCGTGACGATACTATCCGCCCAAAATGGCCGCTCACTGTTAGAAATGCCTGACCAACTGAGCCAAGTCGATCTCAGTTGTGAGTTTTAAGGCTGCCACCACTCTGGCCAGCGAAACTGTTTAAGTCGGTTTCGCTGTGCCTGATAATCAGGACAGACCCTCGCCACCTCTGCCCAAAACCGCTCCGAATGGTTCATGTGGCGGGTGTGGCATAACTCGTGTAGTAACACATAATCTATCATTGCCTGATCTAACAGTGCGAGTCCCGCATTTAAACTTATACTCCCCTGCTGATTACAACTGCCCCAGCGGGTTTTGGCGTGTCTAACGCTACACCTTTGATAACTAAAATTATGCTGTTTTGCAAGTTGATCCAAATATTTAGGTAACGCTCGTTTACTCTCTGCCAGTACCCATGCAGTCAGATGCTTGGCGGGTTGCTGTTTTGGCAAAATAATTTCTTGATTTTGATTGATTTTTTTCGAGTTTTGAGGACCGTTTATTTTTACCGACCATTTTTTATTTAAGATTGATATGCTTAGGCTATTTGATTGGACTAAAAAATCATCTGGGCAGCTTACGGTGGGTTTCGGCTGTGCCGCAAATTGCACCCAATGTTGCTGCAACCACGCTTGACTACTCCGCAAAAATCTCTCGATGTCGGCGGCTTTGGCACACGGTGGAACAGTCAAAAACACCTGACCTTGTACGATGCGCAGTTTTAAACGGGTGGCACGAGGATGCACACGCCGAATAATCTGAGGTAAAACAACTGGCGGCGATATACAGGATTCAGTGGTCATAGCATTTTTTAACTAAAAATAGTCAGATGAGTTAACGTAATTGATGGATGCAAGGCTCAGTCACACGGCGTCAAGGCTTGCATCCATCAGGTATAGCATTATTCCGCGTAGACGGTCTTGACCCCGTCAGCGTTGGCAACGAGCGCAACATCGGCTGGACGACGGGCAAACAGGCCATTACAGACCACCCCTGCAATGTTGTTTAAGATCCCTTCTAGCTCGACTGGATTCATAATATTCAGATTGTGCACATCCAAAATCACGTTGCCATTATCAGTGACAAAACCCTGTCGATAGGCAGGATCACCGCCGAGCGCGACCAACTGCCGTGCCACCGCAGAACGCGCCATCGGAATCACTTCGACCGGCAATGGAAATGCCCGCCCCAATTGCCCGACCCACTTCGATTCATCGACGATACAGACAAATTTTTTGGCAATCGAGGCGACGATTTTTTCACGGGTCAACGCGCCCCCGCCACCTTTAATCATGTGCAAGTGACGGTCGATTTCGTCCGCACCGTCTACATAGGCATCCAGACTGCCGACCTGATTCATCTCCACGACTTCAATGCCGAGTCTTTTCAGGCGCTCGGTGGTGGCCTGCGAACTCGACACTGCCGCTTCAAGCTGTAGTTGTGGCAGTAAGTCGATCAAAAAATTGACGGTACTGCCAGTACCGACCCCCAACACACCACCTTTGGGCAAATGTGTGAGGGCAGCTTCAGCAGCGGCAAGTTTGCGGGCATCTTGAGCGGATAATGGCTGCGTCATGGGACATTCCTAAGCTGAAAAATCTTGCTGAAAAAAATCTGTTTGCCATGTTTTTGTCAGGGACAAGGACGTTCGATGCTTGAATCCAAGCCAGCACTGCAATACTCTTGCCAGTCTAATCGTTTTGCTCTGGAATTGGCATGTTGTCTCAGTGGGTTCGGCATATTTTACAAGCAACTGTTTACGATGTCGCCATCGAAACCCCGCTAGACGCTGCACCCAAGTTATCACGCCGCTTGAATAATCACATTCGGCTGAAACGCGAGGACATGCAGCCAGTATTTTCGTTTAAGTTGCGCGGCGCATACAATCGCATCAGCCAACTGACCAAAGCCCAACAAGCCAAAGGCGTAATTTGCGCCTCTGCTGGTAATCACGCACAAGGGGTTGCGCTGTCCGGTCGCACGCTTGGCCTGCACACCATCATCGTGATGCCACGCACCACCCCAGACATCAAGGTCGATGCGGTGCGCCAGCTTGGCGGACAAGTGGTACTCGAAGGCGACAGCTTTGATCAGGCCAACCACTACGCCTTAAACCGCGCCCAGCAAGAAGGCTTGGTGTATATTCCGCCCTACGATGATGAACTGGTGATTGCTGGTCAAGGCACCATTGCGATGGAGTTGCTGCGGCAGTGGCGGCAGGTCGATTATGTGTTTGTGGCGGTCGGTGGTGGCGGACTGATCGCGGGTGTCGCGGCCTACCTTGGCGAAGTTGCACCACATGTCAAAATCATCGCGGTCGAATCTGCTGAATCCGCCTGCTTAAAGTTGGCCTTTGCCACGGGCGAACGGGCAATTTTGCCGCAAGTAGGCTTATTTGCCGATGGGGTCGCAGTCGCACAAATCGGTAAACTGCCGTTTGAGGTGCTGCAACTGTCTAAATCTGATGGCTCTGGCAAAATCGTCGAACCGGATGTGATCACCTGTAGTACCGACGAAATCTGTGCCGCAATCAAAGATGTCTATGACGAAACCCGCAGCATTGTCGAACCGGCAGGCGCGCTGGCGATTGCCGGTATGAAAAAATTCGTTGAACAAACTGGCATCAGCGGACAAAACATGGTCGGCATCGTCTGTGGTGCGAACATGAATTTTGACCGGCTGCGCTACATCGCTGAACGCACTGAACTCGGCGAACGACGCGAAGCGATTTTTGCGGTGAGTATTCCGGAGCAAGTCGGGGCGTTTTTAAACTTCTGTCGCACGCTACAAGGCCGTGGCATTACCGAGTTTAACTATCGCTATAACCGCTCTGATGCGGCGCATGTGTTTGTCGGGATTACCTTAAAAGGTGGTCTAGCCGAACGGCAGGCAATCTATGCGCATCTACAACAGCAAGGCTATACCGTCGATGATTTGTCTGATGATGAAATCGCCAAGCTGCACATCCGTCACTTAATCGGTGGTCATGCAGGTTTAACCGATGAGCGGCTGTTTCGGTTTGAATTTCCTGAGCGTCCGAGCGCCCTACTCAACTTCCTTGAAAAACTAGGACAGGATTTTAATATCTCGCTGTTTCACTATCGCAATCATGGTGCAGCAGAAGGCCGAGTCTTGGTTGGCTTACAACAAGGCAAACACGCAAACGCCGCCCTACTGGCGATTTTAGACGCAATTGGTTATCGCTATAGCGAAGTCACTGATAGTGTCGGCTACCAGCTGTTTTTGCGCTAGATTTAATTGCTTAGGCTATTTTGAGGGCTTTATGAATAACCTATCTGGCCAGTCAGCCACAGCCATCGACTGTCTATACAGTGCGGCACAGATCCAGCAACGGGTGCGTGAACTGGCAGCACAGATCGACGCGGATCAGCGCAAGCGCACTGGCAAATTGGTGCTGGTCGGGCTGTTGCGCGGTGCGGTGATGCTACTGGCCGATCTGTCACGCGCACTAGACACGCCGCACAGCTTGGACTTTATGCAGGTCAGCAGCTACGGTGATCAGCAGACCAGTTCTGGGCAGTTGCAGATTTTAAAAGACCTCGACGACTCGATCAGTGGTAAGCACGTGCTGATCGTGGAAGATATCATTGACACAGGTTTCACCTTACAGCAGGTGCTGGCGCGACTGGCTGAACGTCGACCCGCTTCGCTACAGGTGTGTAGTCTATTGGACAAACCCTCACGGCGACGTGTGACCGTCACCGTAGAGTATATCGGCTTTCAGATCGACGATGTGTTTGTGATCGGCTACGGCATGGACGACGCGCAGCAGTATCGGCATCTACCGTATATTGGGGTCAAACGCTAAACGGGTATTTGGGCAGGTGCAATTAATTTAGCATGCACATGTTCCGCAAAACCCGCGCCCGCTTCGGCATACAAATTAAAGGTCGAAGCAACGCCCTGTTGTTGTAGCTCATGCTCTTGGTCGGCATGTGACACAATCGCGCTGACCTGCCCGACAAAACCACTGGCCTGCAACTGCTCCAAGCTCAATAAATTTTGTTCATGCATCGGCATTGCCAGTAACACCGTACCAATCCCGCAATGATTGATCCGATGCCAAAAATCACGGTCGGTCGCATCGGCATGAATCACTTGACGCTTGGCCTGCTGATGCTGCAAAAAGCGCTCTTGCACCACCTCAACGCCAATCACCGTGTGTCCTAGTGCCAGCAGTTCGTCATATGCGCCTGTGCCAATCCGCCCCATGCCTAAAATCAACACCTGCGCCTGCCCCACGTCAAACAGTTGCTCTTCGGGCAAACGTGCCGAACGTTCAAACCGCTTAAACCACGGCTCAAAGCGCAAATACAGCGCATTGGCACGGTCTTGCAACGGCGAAGATAGCAAGAAGCTCAACGCTAAGGCTAGCGACAACACCGCCAACCAGTCTGCGGTCAGCATCTGCTGCTGCGCCAGCAGAACCGCGACAATCAAGCCAAATTCGCTATAATTGGCTAGCGTCATCGCACTCATCACCGACGTACGTGCCCGTAATCGACTACCAGTCATCAGAACAAAATAAATAAAAATCTTCAGCGGCAATAGCAACAGCAACAACAGAGCGACCCACAGCGTCTGTAGCGTCAGCTCCGCCATCAAGCCAATATTCAAAAAAAATCCAATCAGCAACAGATCTTTTACCGATAGCAGCGACTTGGCCAACTCGCCTGCCTTGGGATGACTGGCGATCAGCATGCCGATCAGCAGCGCGCCCAAGTCGCCTTTAATCCCCGCAAACTCAAATGCCTGATAACCGATCATCAGCGCGGTAAAAATCCCAAATAACGGTAAAATCTCGCCATGCCGCGAGCGGTCTAACAACTGCAACAGCAACGGACGTAATAACAGTAGCCCCAAACCCAGCGGGATTGCCCACAGATTCGGCACATGTCCGGTGCTGAGCGCCAGATACACCACCGCAAACACGTCCTGCATGACCAAAATACCAATCGCAGTCGCGCCATACAGACTGTTGAGCTGGCCTTGGCTTTCCAGTGCTTTGACCGCAAACACCGTACTGGAAAAACTCAGCGCAAAACCGAGCAACAACGCCAACGACCAGTCTAAACCCGTCAACAACGGCAACTGGAATAACGTAAGGCACTTTAATGCAGCGGCAAACACCAGACTCGACAGCACAATATGCACAGAACTGGTCGCCCAGACTTGCGGTTTAATCAGTTGATTGACGTGTAATTTTAGACCAATCGTAAACAACAGCAGCGTCACGCCCAGATCAGCAATCGCTTGCAGATCATCGGTTGGACTAAAACCCAACAGATTGAGCGCAAAACCCGCCGCCAAAAAACCCAACAGCGGCGGCAGGCCAATTTGTAGCACTGCAAAACCACACAAGAATGCCGCTGCTAAGTAATACCATGCCATTGGTGTTGATCCGTTTCTTTGCCGTTGATCAGGCGATAATCCTAACATCAACGGCAGTTAAAACGGCAGCCAAAACAGCGTTTAGCGTTATGAATCTAGCGTAAAAAATCAAACCCGCTCAATCGCAAAGCCCAACGCCTCTAGCTCCGCTTGCTTGGCATACGGCGCCAGTACAGCACGACGACGCAGGCTCGGTTGTAAGTACAGCGCCGCCACCCGCTGTAAATCCGCCAACGTCACCGCCAAAATCGCCTGCCGCAATGCTTGCCGCCGTGCAGGTGTCCGGCCATGTAACAGCGCATGCGCCGAGATAACCGCCTCACCTGCCGGTGAACCGGGTTTATCCATGCTCGCCATCAAGCCCAAAATCGCCTCTTCAAGCTGATACGCCTGCTGTGGCTGGGTCATGAGCCAATCAATACTGGCCTGAAAGTCGGCAAAGGTCTCGGCCAAGCGTGGGTCACGATAACTGTGAAAACGGAACGCGCAGGCATTACCGTCATAGCCGGCACCACCGCCATACGCGCCGCCCTGCTCACGCAATGCGCGATGTAAGAAGCCGTTACGCAAATATGGACCCAGCACCATCAGCGCCGCACTGTCCGCATGATCGACCGGAACGGCCGGATACGCCGCTGCGCAAAACTGCACATTGGCTTGGATCAACCACGCCAGATCAGCTTCAGCCACCGGTACATTTGGCGCAGCAATTGCGACACTGCTGACAACAGTCGGCGAGCTTGCTGCCTGCCAAGTTGTCCCGAGTTGCGTGGTCAGTGCATCCAAACGCGCTGGCTCTGCCACCAACAAGAACTCTTTCGGCAGCGCCAATACTTGCTGATGCAGAGCGTTTAAATCAGCAATCAAACGATCTAACGCACCACGATCTTGCTCAATCTGCGCCAGTTGCGCGCGCAACCACAACAACGCCGGCAAGCCAGTATTGTGATACTCATGTGCCGACAAGCCGCTTAGGCTACGCGAGGCGGTTTGCATGGCGTAGGCGTGACCCGATGAGGCAACCCGCGACTGCCAGCGTGACTGCCGCTGCTGCAACAACTCCAAAATCCGCTCAGACTCATCAAAACGCAACTGCTCAAACGCCAAGCGCAGCAGCGACATCGCAGAATGGTCTGTATTGGTGGAGGTCGGGTGATCGACCAGTGCTTTGGTAGACAATACCAACCATGCGCTGATTTTTTCGGCATCCGAAATATGGCTGCGCAAACTTGCACCAAGGCTAATCCCGCCGGTTTGGGCGGTTTGGCGTTGTTGCAGTGTTAAATAATCCCACTCGCCCGCACCCAACTCACCGACCAAACTACTATAAATTGAAAATAACGGCGTATTCAGCAGCGGCGCTGGGACGTTAATCAATACTTGCTGATAGTACAGACCATTGGTTCCAGCGCTGTAGCTATACAGCGGCGCAGCTTGTGCTTCTGTTTGCCCGCCAATCTGCATGGTATGGGTTTCACCGCGCACCACTCGCAGCTCCGCAGGCACATCGACCAGACCGACCTTCGGTAAAATCGACAAATCATCTTCTTGTGCTTGCCGTGCCAATAGGTCTGCGGCTTGCTGATTGATCTGTGCGCGCTGCGTGTCGTCTAACGTTGCAGCAATCGCATCTAAGCGCGCTTGTTCGGCCAAGCGGTCGCGTTCGGTTTTATCTGGATCAGGCGTCAGGGTCAGGCGCACACGGTGTGGGTTATCCAGCAAATGGGTACGAAGTAGATTCGGCAGCCACCTCGGATCTTGCAACTGCTCGCGCAGACCGGCCAGCAATGGCTCAATTTGCCACACGCTGAGCGGATCGCCATCATGAATCGCCGCGCCTAGACCATTTAAAATCAACTGCAAACCATACGGCATGCCATCGCCAGTGATTTCGCGTTGGTTCAGTTCGATCTGGTGCAAGACCGCCTCGACATGCGCTGGGTCAAACGGCTGCGCCGCTGCTTGTTCCAGCACGGCCAGCACACCGGCTTCAAATGCATCAGCCTGCTCAGCTTCACTGCCCTGAATGCCGCACAAGAAGGTCATTTCAAAGTTACTATCGTCCACGCCCAACAGCGGCGACGGTGACTGCCCCAAGCCACAGGTTTCGACATAATGTCGCAACGGTGACGACGAGTCCTCCAGCAGCACGCCCTCCAGCAGACGCAGCGCCATCCGAGTCGCCACATCAGTAATCGGGGTCAGCAGCCACGCCATCACGATATGAGTCTTGGCGGTCAGATCCGGCTCATCCACTGCATACACATCAGTGACCTGTAGCGGCGCAGTCAGACGTTGCTCCGGCACCGAATGCCGCCGCGCACCAGCTTGAAACTGCGCCAAAGCCTGCTGTTCAAACTCGGCCTGTAACTCATACGCCGACAGGTTGCCGTAAGTCATCAACACCGCATTACTGGGGTGATAATGCGAGGCGTGAAAATCCACCAAATCCTGATGCACCAAGTCCGGAATACAGGCCGGATCACCGCCAGAGTTATAATGATAAGTGGTCTGCGGATACAGATGATGCGCGAGGCAATGGTACAACTGATCAGTCGGCGAACTCATCGCGCCTTTCATTTCGTTAAATACAATGCCTTTAAACACCGGCTGCTCGTTTTCAAGCTCAACCCGAATGCCTTCTTGGGCAAAATCTAATGGGTGCAAACGCGGAAAAAACGCAGCATCCAAATACACCGACAGCAAATTAAAATAATCGGTGCGATTTTGACTGGCAAATGGATACGCCGTCCAATCGGCCGAGGTAAACGCATTCATAAAGGTATTCAGCGAGCGCCGAATCATCGAAAAAAACGGATCACGCACCGGAAAGCGCGCTGAGCCACACAGCGCGGTATGCTCTAAAATATGCGCCACCCCACGCGAATCCATCGGCTGGGTACGAAACGCCACCAAAAATACATTTTCGTCATTATCGGTAGACAAATGATAATGCACTGCGCCGGTCACCCGATGCCGGAACTCATACAATTCGGCTGACAGCGCCGCTATCGGCTCGCGCCGGATCAACTCAAAAGCCGGATGCGCCAACGCTATCGTCGGTACAAGCGTTGGGGGCGTAGTCAGTACAGTGTTCATTCAATCGTCCATCAGCATAATTGACACATCATGCTGCACCATAAGGGCAGTGACCGCCAAAAACAAGCTGATCAAGACGCTGACAACTGAATTGTCAAACGTCTTTGTAGAATTCGATCTCGTGCGTCGAGCTTGGCAAGCGTCCGTTACTTAGGCCGACATCTGGGACTGTAGATAATTGGGCAGTCCGATTTTGTTGATCAAGCCCAGCTGTTGCTCTAGCCACAAAGTATGATCTTCTTCGGTATCTTTCATCTGTGCCAGCAAGATATCGCGCGTCACATAGTCACCGTGCTGCTCACACAACGCAATGCCTTTGGCCAGCCGCTCACGCACCGCATATTCCAGTGCCAAATCAATCTGCAATGCATCGACCACATCTTGACCGATCTGCACCACATCCGAGCGCATGTTGGGTTTTGCACCCAAAAACAGCAAACGCTTCAGGATAGCATCCGCATGCGTCGCCTCTTCCTGCATTTCATGGTCGATCCGCGCGTATAAACGCGGTAAACCCCAATCTTCATACATGCGTGAGTGCACAAAATACTGATCACGCGCCGCCAACTCACCGCCCAACAGCATGTTTAAATAATCCACTACCGCTTGATTGCCTTGCATGATCTCTCTCCTCAGCACAGTTGCTGCGTTTTCATGCGCTGATTATGCAAAAAAATCGTGCAAACACCAACCTAAAAATTGTATAAGTTTTTGATTTTACACAATCAATAATAATAAACACTCTCATTGGCTTTAGCGTGCGGACAGTCTGCACGCATCGAATGCCCAGTCACAAAGCTTTAGAACAGCGTTGCTGATGGCGGCTGATTTTTTTGCAAAAGTTAACGCTTGTCCGACAACTGAGCACAAATACTGGACAAACTTTCTGATATGATCGTTTTTTAACCTAAAAACTGCTACACGCAGCGCGGATGACCTGCAATACAGTTCGCATCTGATGATCAACAAAACAGATCATCGCACAACAAAGCTGCACAACAGCAACCATGCAAAGCGAAGAATGCACTGAGTACAACAACATGAGCATATCCAGCACAGCCGGAAAAAAAATCACCGATCACTTGCTCCGCTTTGATGATGCGACTGATTTAGCGGCACTTGGTTTACACACGGAGGCACATGATTGGCGGCTGCCCGCCAACTTGCCCGCAAAACCCAAAGGATTGGCACTGAACGCACTCAAACCAAGTGCCACGTGGACTGAACAGGAGTTACCGATCTTGCAGTATCAGCCGGATTGGCGCGTATGGATCGTGCCGGTATTTGCTTTTAGTCTGATGCTCAGTTGTCTGGGCTTGATTAGCTTTCGCTTACCGATTGCCAATTCAGTGTTGGTAGTTTTAAGTATCACCATGCTGACAATTTTATGCTGGTCAATCTACAGCTTACGCCAGCAACGACTGGTGGTTGACCAAGGCGGCATCCTGTATAGCAGCACCGTGACGGCACAAGCTGCCGCTAAAATCGGCTGGGATGATTTGGTCGGCATCAGCAATCAACGCTGCTTTGCGGGCAGAACATTGATCTTGATGAGCCGACACGGCGTGGATCACAGCATCAGAATTGCCTATTTACCTGAGCAAAAAGCCGATCAACTGACCCGCTTACTGCGCACCCAATTGGCGCGGCGCACTCACGTTTAGTTCAGCCAGATAGCGGCCAAACCATGCTGCGGTACGCAAATCACCCGCCGGTGGTGTGACCTCAACTGGCGCATTGTCCGATTGCGTCATGAGACCCAAAAACCCAGCCATCCGATTCAGGTCATCCTGCCCCATCCCCGTCGGCATCAGCGGCAAACCAGCCCAAATCATGCCATGCTGCATCGCAAACAGGCAAAACTGTTGTAACACCGCCAGCTTGTCACCGCTCAAACCACCGGAATTGGCAAATGCTGCTGCGGTCTTGCCTTGCCACTGCCTTGCCTTCCAACGCTTTGAAGTCGCGTCCATAAACGCCTTCATATCGGCGGTGACACTGCCCATGTAGGTCGGCGAGCCAAACACAATCACATCAGAAGCATCCAGCAACGCCCAATCAATCTGACCGACTGACATGACATGTACCTCGACACTCGGGACCTCACGCGCGCCCGCTGCAATCGTCTCAGCAACGCGTGCGGTATGCCCATAGGCACTGTGATAGACAATACTGACTTGTTTGCTCAATCGTTCAAATCCTGTGTTTAATCGTGAATTCAAAATACTACTGCCTATTATTTGCAGGCAAAAACGCCACCGTTGCCATACGACCCGTCACTTTGTCGCGTCGATACGAATAAAACAGCTCGGGTGAGCCAACAGTGCACTGGTCACCGCCCTGTATCGTGGTGATTCCCAACGCATGCAAGCGCAGCCGTGCCAACTGATACAGGTCGGCCAAATATTGACCATTGGCTTGCAGTACAAACGCCGCAGCGGCCTCGACTGCGTGCAGTACAAACTGCTCGCGCACCTCTGCACCGACCTCAAACGCAGTTGCGCCAATCGCCGCACCGAGCCACGCATGGGTTGGTTTGACCTGTGCTTGGGATTGCATCTGTGCGACTGTTTTTTCAATCACGCCATCGACGAGTCCACGCCAACCCGCATGCAGACAGGCAACCGCCTGCCCTGTTACATCAGTCAGCACAACTGGCAAGCAATCCGCGGTCATAATGACCAAGCCAACGCCACGCTGCATGCTAATCAACGCATCCGCATCGACTAGATCGGCATGCAATGACGCATCAACAGTCACCACAGTGGTGCTGTGGGTTTGATTCAGCCAGACTAAACGCTCAACACCATACGGTTGCAACGCCGCCAGAAGTTGCATGCGCTTGGCCTGCACCTGTCGCGCATCATCGCCGACATGTAAGGCCAAGTTAAAGCTGTCGAACGCTGAACAGCCACGCCCGCCGCGACTGGTTTGCAACACCTGAGCGCCACCAACCTGCTCAATCGGCTGTGCCAGCAGGCTATTCAGTACCACCGCATTAGCGCCCGCTGGCATGTCCAGCACCTTGTAAGTGGGTCTTTTGCTCATGGCGTAGTGCCTCGACCAAGGCCTGAAAATCCGCAGGCCAAGCCGCTTCAAACAACATCTGCTCGCCGGTACGTGGATGCACCAGTCCAAGCTGCCGTGCATGTAATGCCTGACGACTAAAGCCTTTTAGGGTTTCGACCAACTCTGGCGTTGCCCCGCGTGGCAAACGCAGTCGTCCGCCATACACCGAATCCCCAACCAACGGCCAGTTCAGATGCGCCATATGCACCCGAATCTGGTGAGTACGACCGGTTTCGAGTTGTACTTTTAACAAGGTATGACTGCCAAAACGCTCCGACACCCGATAGTGCGTCACGGATGCACGGCCACCGGCTTGTACCGACATGCGCAGCCGATCTACCGAATGCCGTCGAATCGGCGCATCAATCGTGCCACCGGCCACCACATGCCCAACCACCACCGCGTCATACACCCGATACACGGATTTATCGGCCAGTTGCTGTGACAAATGATGCTGCGCGGCCAGATTACGCGCGATCACCAGCAGACCACTGGTGTCTTTGTCGATCCGATGCACGATACCTGCGCGGGGCAGTTCGGCCAAGCGTGGGTCGTGGTGCAACAGGCCATTGACCAGTGTCCCCGTCCAATTGCCCGCACCAGGATGTACCACCAGCCCGACCGGCTTATTGATCACGATGATGTCGTCATCCTCGTGCAAAATCTCCAATGCCATCGCTTCTGGCAAACTGTGCGTTTCGGTCGCCAGCACCGCGTTCAGGCTTAAAGTCTCGCCGCCATTGCAGCGGGTTTTGGCTTTAACGGTTTTGCCATCTAAGGTCAACTGTCCATCGGCCAGCCAGTTTTTCAGGCGCTCGCGCGAGTATTCACTAAACACCGTCGCGGCAATTTGATCGACCCGTAAACCGGCATACACCGGATCAATCTCCATCTGTAAATGAATCTCGGTGGCAGCGGCAACACTGTCGCTCGGCTCATCGACGTCATCATCGACCGGCTCATCTAACAGATCAGCAGGCAGCTGCTCAGATTGATTTTCGGAAAAATCGGCTAAAACATCATCGTTTTCCTGTTCAGCAACGTTCGCAGCAGGAAAAACATCGGTGGGCTGTTGGCTTTGTGTGTGAGTCATTTGGCGTTAAGGGATCAAAAGTGCTTAAATAGCCCGCATTGTAGCCCATAGTAGACTGGGTCTTGAGGAGTATTTATGTCGCGGTCAAGTTCAATCACACTGCCCCTCTCATGTGGATGGTCATTTGGACGGTCATTTGGACTGCCGCTTGTGCTGTCAGTGACCCTGTTTACCTCAGGTTGTGCTGTCTTTAAGGGCAGTGAAAAACCGGATGCAGGCCCTGCGTTTAGTGAACAAATCTATTATGAGCGCGCCCAAAAAAGCCTGTTACGCAATCAACTCGACGACGCGTCAACCGCACTCGAAGCCTTAGATACCTATTACCCGACCGGCGCATATACCGAACAAGCCCAACTGGATCTGATGTATACCCGCTTTCGGCAAAGCGACTACACCAGCGCAGCCAGCACCGCCGAGCGGTTTATCCGGCTATATCCGAATAACCCTCAACTCGACTATGCGCACTATCTACGCGGCGTCGCCAACATGGAAATCGGTTTTGACAGTCTGTTACGCTATACCAGTTTGCAACAAGCGCACCGTGATGTCAGCTTCCTGCGGATTGCTTACGATAATTTTAATGAACTGCTGCAAAAATATCCGAACACCCGCTATCGCTTCGACAGCGTACAACGCTTACAGCACATTAATCAGCAGTTTGCTGAAAACGAAATGAACGTGGCACGCTATAACGTCAAGCGTGGGGCTTGGGTGGGTGCGATTCAACGCGCACGCTGGGTGCTGGAATACTACCCACAAACCCCACAAATCCCCGAAGCCATCGCCACCCTTGGTTACAGCTATCAACAACTCGGCATGACCGAACAAGCCGCCCAATATCGCGATTTATTAAAACTGAACTACCCAAGCTTGGTCAAAGACGATCAAATCGCGCTTAAAGCGGCGCAACATCAACCGTCTTGGCTCAATCGCATGACCCTCGGTATTGCAGGCGGCTGGAACAAACCCGTTGTGGCAACCGCCAATCCAAACGATAGCGTGACCCAAACCATCAGCCAACGTGCCAGTGCAGTGCCTGCCCCACAGCAACTTGCGCCACCGACCAGTACGGCAGAAGGCGTGCGGATTGTCCCCAGCATTCAGCTTGGTCTGCCAGCGGAATCCAACACCAATAGCATCAGCGACTCACAACCCGCGGATCAGCCCAGCACCACGCAGCCAGAATAAATAGCATGTCATGCAGGCTTAAGCAAAACTTAAGCCTGAACTGCTTTAATCAGGCCTGTTGCATTAAGGAAATCAACATGCGGGTTTTACTGGTTGAAGATGATGCATTGTTAGCAAAAGCCACCCGAATTGGACTAGAGCAAGCACATTTTGTGGTCGATCATGTCAGTTGCCGTCAACAGGTGGCCAGTTTTTTGGCCAGCTATGACTATGTCGTCATGCTATTAGATCTGGGACTGCCGGATGGCGATGGTCTCGGCTTATTGCAGCAACTCCGCCAACAAAAAAACCCATTGCCGATCATTATCTTAACCGCCCGTGACCAAGTGCAAGATCGCATTCAAGGCTTGCAAGCTGGGGCAGATGACTTTGTGATTAAGCCCTATGACTTGCATGAAGTCGTTGCTCGAATTGGTGCAGTGACCCGCCGCGCATCAGGCCGTGCCGACCAGCACATTCAGCATGGTGAATTGTCGCTGAATCTTGATGCTAAGACGGTGGATTACCGACGGCAGCAGATCAATCTGACCAGTCGTGAATTTCATGTCTTGCGTTTTTTGTTAGATCATCGCGGACAGATCATCACCCGCCAACAGATCGAAGACGCTTTATACCCATACGCGGACGAGATCAGCAGCAATAGTGTCGAGGTACACATCCATCATTTGCGCAAAAAACTAGATAAAACCTTGATTCGCACAGTCCATGCGATGGGTTATACAATTGACCGTCTGCCATGAAGCCAATCCATCACAACGGCTCAGACGCCAGCACTGAACAGTCCTCTTGGCTCAATCGCCGATCACTGAATCAGCGACTGTTGATTTTATTACTCAGTGCTACGGTTGCCGTTTGGACGGTGAGTTCCATCAGTATTTATTGGACTGTCAAGCACGAAGCACAAGAGATTTTTGATCAAGCCCTTGCAGAAACCGCACATGCTTTGCTATCGCTACATGTTGGACAATTTCAGCAACATGATGAGATCAACAGTCTGCCTGACATTGCACATGGCCAGCACAGTCAGCGGATTGTATTCCAAATCTGGCGGCATGACGGACAGTTACTGTATCGCTCAACAGGCATCAGTAGCGAACCCATCATTCCACTGGCGGCACCACCGGATGATGAGGCACAAGACCGGCTAGAAGAACATCCTGACAGCGACGACACGTATGCTCAGGTAAACATCAATCGCGAAGTGTATCGCAGCTTTGTTGCATGGGATCAGGATAGGCAATTTCAGGTGCAGATCGCAGAGCGTGACGATATTCGTCAGCAGATTTTTGATGAAACCGCCGCGCACCTCCTGAATATTGCACTGTTATTTTTACCCATCTTAGCGCTACTGATTATGACCTTAGTCAAAATCAGCCTTCGACCATTGCAACAGCTGACCGAACGTATCGACACGCAGGCCATTGATGATTTGCAGCCAATCCAGCCACAACAGACCCCACATGAACTGCGACCGATGGTCGATGCACTGAACCAACTATTATATAAAATCAACCAGTCCTTTGAACGCGAACGACGCTTTACCGCCAATGCAGCCCATGAATTACGCACACCACTGGCCGCGATTCGACTACACGCCCAAGTCTTACAAGGGGCGCGTAATTCAGACGAGGCGGCTGAAGCAGCATTGGATATTCAGCACGGCGTCGACCGAAGTACCCGTCTCATCGAACAACTGTTGGTGCTGGCAAGACTTGATCCACAACATCCCGTGGTCGAGCAACAATCCTTTGATTTGGCACAGCATATCGCTGAAGTTGTGGCACAACACCAGTATATCCTCGCACAACAACATATCAACTTACAGTGCGATACCCCTAGCACCGAAATGTTGGGAAACCCAGACCAGATTGAGATCTTATTGCGCAATCTGCTGGATAATGCCATCCGTTATGGCGGCAAAGATCAGACCATCTGGCTCAACTGTGGGTTAAATGCCCAACAACACGTCTACGTCTCGATTGAAGATCAAGGTGCGGGCATTCCAGACGTCCAACGAGATAAGGTGTTTGATCGGTTTTATCGACTGCCTGATGCGACCTCGACCGGTAGTGGGCTGGGTCTATCGATTGTCAGGCAAATCGCTCAGTTACATCAGGCCAACATCAAAATCACGCAAGGCCGTGACCAACGCGGCACCTGCTTTACCGTGACCTTTGCGACGACTTAAGCGTTTATTAAGTTTTGAGCGCTAACGTAAGGCGCTTATCGTCATGCAAGGGATCTCGCCAATGTGGCAGACCATCACTCGACTCGTACAAACACTTTATCGCACACCAGCACGACTCAATGCAGTGATTGCGCTGTGGATCAGTATCAGTTGCAACTTGCCATTCTTTAAAAAGATAATCGCACTCAATCCAGAAGCCTCCCTATGGTTTGTGATCGCCACCGTGCTACTGCTCTGGGCATATCTCAATCTGTTTTTGCAGTTGGTGTGTTGGCATCTATTGAGCAAACCCACTCTATCTATCTTGATGTTTGTCAGCACCTCAACCGCCTACTGCATGTATGCCTTTGGTGTGAGTATTGACGTCGGTCAAGTCCAAAACATGTTTGAAAGCGATTTGAAAGAATCTTCGGCGCTATTTAGTTTCGGCACGGTGGTGTTTTATAGCGTCGTCTTGCTGCCTGCACTGTTTATAATCTGGTCAATTCCACCTGATCAACAACCCTTCTGGCACAGTCTACGTAGCAAACTGCTCAGTATCCTGATGAGTCTGATCACGATTGGGCTGGTTGCTGCGGTGTATTATGCAGATTATGCCTCATTGTTTCGTGAACATCGGACGCTGCGCGACGATGTGACCCCACATAATCTCATCAATAGCTTGAACAAATACTATCAACAGCAGCAGCCCTTAAAACAAGTGCTGTTTCAGCGCTATGGGACAGATGCACAGCGTCTGAGCAACGATGCAGCACAAAAACCCAAACTACTGGTATTGGTGCTCGGTGAAACTGCACGGGCGGAAAGCTTCTCGTTAAACGGCTATTCGCGTAACACCAATCCAGCCCTGAGCCAACAAGATATTGTGTATTTTGATCAAGTCAGCTCATGTGGCACTGCGACAGCAGTTTCAGTACCTTGCCTGTTTTCTGGGATGCAACGCAGCAATTACGACGAAACTGTGGCGAAGCATCGTGAGGGCTTGCTGGATATTGTGCAGCGTGCGGGCTACCGCGTGACGTGGATCGACAATAACTCAGGTTGCAAGGGAGTCTGTGATCGGATTGAACACGTCCCTTTGCTCGAAACCGCCAAACCCAAATGGTGCCTTGATCGGGATTATTGTTTAGATGGCATTTTACTAGACAGCTTGGCTGATTTTTTAACGCAGCAGCCGTTACATGATCGTGTCATCGTGTTGCACCAGATCGGCAACCATGGCCCAAGCTACTATCAACGCTATCCACAGGATACCGCGCCATTTAAGCCAGACTGTCCGACCAATGCGATTCAAGACTGTGAACGTCAGGCACTGATCAATAGCTATGACAACAGTATTGCATACACTGATCAGATATTAAGTCGAATTATTGATCAGTTGGCAGGCGATACTCGTTATCAAAGCAGCCTATTGTATGTCTCAGACCATGGTGAATCGACTGGCGAAAAAGGCCTGTATTTACACGGCTCACCCTATATGTTTGCGCCTAGTCAACAAACCCATGTCCCGATGCTGGCATGGTTTTCAGCAGACTTTAAAACCAACCAACCCAAGCAAGTCAACTGCCTGCAACAGCGGAAACATGATGCTATATCGCATGACTATTTCTTTCATACCGTGTTAGGGCTGACACAGGTCAATACTGCCGTTAAAAACGCGGATCTGGATCTAAGCACATGCCAAAACTAGGTTGGAATCGTATAACAGCAGATATGGATGTGACGGCTCACTCAGTTCACTGGCCGTCACAGGGTTTCTGGTACTGGCAATCTTTCGGCTTATTCATCAGCGCACTATTGTTACTGTATAGCTTTCGACACTGGCCGCTGGATGCGCTGGTAATTGCACCCTATGCGAACTCACATGGGTTTATGTTGCGTGAGGCGTGGGCTACTGCACAGTTAGGGCACGTTTGGGTCAAACAGATCCTATTGCTCCTCGCGCTCGGACTGTTAGCCAGTATCGGATTAAGCTATTGGCGCAGTGCGTGGCGCGATTGGCGACTACCTGCCAGCTTTGTACTGCTGAGTGTAATCCTTGGCACTGGCACAATTGGACTGCTAAAATCAGTGTCACCACACTCTTGTCCTTGGGATATCCAAGCCTATGGCGGGACTGATGCGTATTTTCCATTATTCGCACAGATCAACGCTCACACAGTCGGTGGGTGTTTTCCGGCTGGTCATGCGTCGGCGGGCTTTAGTTTGATGAGCTTCTATCTACTCGCACGACTTGCAGGTTTTCGTTATGCGTATGGCTATTGGTTGGCCGCATTTGTACTGGGGTTTTGTATGGGCTGGATACAGATGATGCGTGGTGCACATTTTTTATCGCATACCCTGTGGTCGGCGTGGTGGGTTTGGTTCGTAGAAATAAGCTTTTTTGCAGTCTGGATTGGGTTGTTGCACCAGCAGCACAGCAAGTTTTGTGTGCCGAAGCACATGCTCAGGATACTACGCTAGCTGCGGCTCCTCTTAAGATCCTGTTAAGCTTTAATCCTTATCATGAGTGATTAAATAGATCACTGGAACTTTCGACATGCAAACGCACGCTTCTACCCGCTATCATTCAGTTGTGATTGGCTTGCACTGGCTGATGGCGTTACTGATTGTGGCTGCCTATGCAACGATTGAGCTTAAAGGTATTTTTCCAAAAGGCAGTGATCCACGTTTACTGATGAAAACCATTCATTATGGATTAGGCCTGAGTGTATTGGGCTTGTTGTCGCTGCGAATTTTGTCCAGAGTGTTATCACAAACACCAGCGATTGTGCCGACATTACCCAAAGTACAGTCTATGTTGAGTCACTGGATGCATCTGGCGTTGTATGGGTTTATGCTGGCGATGCCGCTATTGGGCTGGCTGTTGGTCGGTGCAAAAGGTGAGCAGGTTCAGATTTTTGGCTTACATATTCCCGCCCTAATCGCGGAAAATATTGAGTTTGAAGATCTACTGGAAGATCTGCATGAAACCCTCGGCTCTATCGGCTATGGGTTGGTCGGCTTACATGCCTTAGCTGGTTTATTTCATCACTATATACAACGCGATAACACACTGACCCGCATGCTGCCTTGGCTGAAACACTGATGAACGACATGACCACACCACATCCACACACACATCATATTCATCGGGCGGGCGGGCTACGCGCTGCGGTACTCGGTGCAAATGATGGGATTATTTCGACTTCTAGCCTACTGCTCGGGATTGCAGCGACTGCACCGACGGGTAATTTATTGCTGATCTCGGGAGTGGCTGCGGTAGTGGCGGGTGCGATGTCGATGGCAGCCGGTGAATATGTGTCGGTGGCGGCGCAAGCGGATCTGGAACAGGCTGATCTAGCACGGGAGCGCCACTCCTTGCAACATAATCCTGATTTTGAACATCAAGAGCTGGTTGAGCTATACCAAGCGCGCGGCTTAACCGCTGAACTGGCCGAACAGGTCGCACAACAACTGATGGCGCATGATGCGCTCGGCGCACACGCCCAAGATGAGCTTGGCCTGCATGATCTGCAACGCGCCAATCCACTACTGGCGGCGGTCGCATCTGCGTTGAGTTTTTTAGCCGGTGGTGTGATTCCGCTGGCGATTATTTGGTTGATGCCGACACAGATCTTGATTCAGGCAATCGTTGCGGTGACCTTCTGTGCGCTGATCCTACTCGGTTGGCTATCTGCGTACAGTGGTGGCAGTCGTCCACTGACTGCGATTGTCCGTGTCACCCTGTTTGGAGGACTGGCGATGCTGGTGACCTATTTAATCGGACATTGGATTGGTGTGGCACTGTAAAAACAATACCGATTGTGCATAGATAAGCACTCTCTGCAAGAGCAGTTTATGAAGTATTAAGTCAAAATAAAGCTATTTTACTGTGATGCACTTTGCCATTTGTAATCTCAAGCACAATCGGCCAGCCATACCTGCGAATAACGCCTTCGGTACTAATAGCAGCATTTTTCTCGGGGCACAGCCAAGCGAAAAAACCGAATTGCCCGTATAATCAGCCGGTCTATCTCTCAAGTGATTGCCCTGAATGCCTCCTGTTGCTGAATACGGCCTGCTCGCCTTGTGTCGTGCTGGCTTTGAAGTCGAATGCGCCGAAGAACTGCAATACCATGCCACCGAAGCCGGTAATGCGGCGTTTGAAAAACAATCGGGCGTGGTGCGCTGGATCGGCACGGGCAAACGCTGGCCGAGTACCGAACAACTGATTTTTAGTCGGCAACTGATGCGACTGCTGAAACCCAAGCCGATTCAACTGGAAGAAACCAACCGAATCGAATCGCTGCTGGCACAACTGGTTGGGCAATCTTTTAGTGCGATTTATCTGGATCACCCAGACACCAACGACGGTAAAGCCCTCGCCCGCTTATTTGAAAAACTACAAAAACCGCTACTCTCCGCTGCCAGTAAAGTCGGTGTATTGGATCGCAGCGTATCCACCCGCCTGCATGTGGTGTTTCTGGATGGAAAAACCGTCTGGCTCGCCACCAGTCGCGCTGGTCAAACCTTAAAATGGCCAATGGGTGTGCCTCGCCTGAAAATGCCTGCTGATGCACCGAGTCGCTCGACCTTGAAACTAGCTGAAGCGTTTGAGTTTTTTATGGACAAAGACGAACAAGCAGAATGGCTACGCGAAGGACTGACTGCGGTTGATCTCGGGGCTTGCCCTGGTGGCTGGAGTTATCAGTTGGTCAAGCGCGGGCTACAAGTCACCGCCATTGATAACGGCGCGATGGAACAAAAACTGATGGAAACCGGCTTGGTTGAGCATGTCGAGGCCGATGGTTTTGTCTGGCGACCGAAGCGTAACGTGCATTGGCTGGTCTGTGATATGGTCGAAAAACCCTCACGCGTCGCCGATCTGGTCGGTGAATGGCTAGCCGATGGCGTGGCACAACGCGCGATGTTTAATCTGAAACTGCCGATGAAAAAACGCTTTGAGGAAGTGCAGTTTTGTGAGCATTTGATTCAAGATGCAATCAAAGATGCCGGTAAAAAACTCGAGCGGTTGCAGTTCAGGCAACTTTATCATGACCGCGAAGAAGTGACCGGTTATGCAGTGGTTCAGGGCTAATACAACCCTATCAGGCGAGCACGCCACTACCCCAACTGCCGAATAATCTCATGCCGAAGTTGCGTTGCATTCGGCATGCGTCGCCCATCAAACCGAATTAATGGCAAGCCGGCACTTTCAATCGCTTTGGTCTTTTTTTGGTCTGCTCGTTTGCGTTCGGGTTTATCATGCGTCCAGTCATCCAACTCAATCACCGCAATCACGGTTTGGGCATCGCGATCGACCAACACATAATCTGCGCTCATGCGACAGATCCGATTAAACCAAAACGCCGAATCTTGCGGATCCGTTGCTTGAATCAGCCGCGACAATTGTACTTGAGCAAAAATAAAATGCTCCGGCATTGCCTCTTGTAATAAGGCAAAAAACCGGACTTCACTGTTGGTCATAAACGGCATCGGCTCAAACGGCCACACTGCCAGATCATCGCCACGCACAGCGCGTGGGGCTTGATCGGCAGTTTGACGCGGCTGACGACGGCCAGAAAGCAAAAACGCAGCAATAATTGCTGCGAGTGCGATTAAGGTGTAGGTGGTTGCCAATTAATAACCCATGCGCTAGTGGTACCGAGCTTGGGATCTTGATTGACTTTGTTGCGTAAAGCCAGCGCGGCATCACGATCGCGCGCCGGACCGACCATAATTCGTACACCACGGCTGGTTTGGCTGGTTTTGGCGCTATAGCCGCTGGCTTTAAGCTTGGCGACGACCGCTTCTGCGCGTGCTTGATCGGCGGCCATTGCCACTTGTACCATCAAGATTGGCGCAGCAGTGACTGGTTTATCCGCACGAGCAGGCTTGCTGTCAGGCGACTCCCGACGCGCAGCATCATTCTGGCGGCTGCTACTGTCTGCACGACGACTCTCGGGACGCGCTGACTGCCGTCCCGCTGCTTCTGCCAAAGGCTGCCAATCAATCGCCCAAGCCCCATCGACATTGACCCGAGGATCTTGGTTGATTTTTGCACTGAGGGCTTTGGCAGCGGCTTGACCTTTTTCAGGGCCAACCAACACCCGCACACCACGATTGGTCTGACTGGTCTGCACTTTATAGCCTTGCGCTTTAAGCTTGGCAGCCATCGCTTCCGCGGCTTCGAGATTGGCGGCCATACCGGCTTGCACCATCCACGGTTTTTCATCACCGTCTAGTAA
>JBAQKP010000124.1:0-5097 GCA_049301135.1 Moraxellaceae bacterium
AAAACGCCCATGGCACCATTTCGCCAAAAAATAATCATCATTGAGCGTCGAATGCCCCGATTGCATTAACATTTGCATCAGATTGGCGTACCATTTACACCACTATAAACAGTGTTCGCGCTTGGCCTGCGTCAGTCGCGGACTTTACCACCCCACGAGAGGAAAACACCGTGCTCGAAGCTTACCGCCAACACGTCGCTGAACGTGCTGCACTGGGTGTACCACCCAAGCCACTGGACGACAAACAGACCGCTGAACTGGTCATTTTGCTCAAGAATCCACCCGCAGGCGAAGAAGCCTATCTGGTTGACCTACTCGAAAACCGCATCCCTGCTGGTGTTGACCAAGCGGCTTACGTCAAAGCGGCCTTCTTGGCTGCGGTTGCCAAAGGTGAAGCCACCAGCCCACTGGTGACCAAAGCCCGTGCCGTCTACCTGCTCGGCACCATGCTCGGTGGTTACAACGTTGCGCCACTGGTTGACTTGCTGGATGACGCAGAACTGGCCGCTGGCGCGGCTGAAGCCCTGAAAAAAACCCTGTTGGTGTTTGAATCATTCCACGACGTGGCCGAAAAAGCCAAAGCAGGCAATACCGATGCACAAGGCGTGATGCAGTCATGGGCTGACGGCGAATGGTTCACCAGCCGCCCAGAAGTGCCTGCTGAAATCACCGTCACCGTGTTTAAAGTGACTGGCGAAACCAACACCGACGACCTGTCACCGGCACAAGACGCATGGTCACGTCCTGACATTCCATTACATGCCAACGCTATGCTGAAAAACGAGCGCGATGGTATTACCCCAGATCAACCAACCCAAATTGGCCCGATCAAGCAAATCGAAGCACTCAAAGCCAAAGGCAACATCGTTGCTTATGTTGGTGACGTGGTCGGTACCGGCTCAAGCCGTAAATCAGCCACCAACTCGGTGCTATGGTTTACCGGCGACGACCTGCCACACATCCCGAACAAGCGTGACGGCGGCGTGTGTATCGGTAGCAAAATTGCCCCGATTTTCTTCAACACTATGGAAGACGCTGGCGCACTGCCAATCGAGCTTGATGTTGGTCAAATGAACATGGGCGACGTGATCACCCTGCACATCGACCACAGCACTGCCAATGTTCGTGCCACCAAAGACGGCGCAGAAATCGCCGCAGCACCGCTAAAAACCCCAGTTTTGCTGGACGAAGTTCGTGCCGGTGGCCGAATCAACTTGATCATCGGTCGTGGTCTGACTGCTAAAGCCCGCGAATCGCTTGGCCTGCCAGCATCAACCCTGTTCCGCACCCCAGTACAGCCAGCCGACACCGGCAAAGGCTTTACCCAAGCACAAAAAATGGTTGGTCGCGCCTGTGGTCTGCCAGAAGGTCAGGGCATTCGTCCAGGTACCTACTGCGAACCAAAAATGACCACCGTCGGTTCACAAGACACCACCGGTCCAATGACCCGTGACGAGCTAAAAGACTTGGCGTGTTTGGGCTTCTCGGCTGATCTGGTCATGCAGTCATTCTGCCATACCGCAGCCTATCCAAAGCCAGTTGACGTCAGCACCCACCACACCCTGCCAGACTTCATTATGAACCGTGGCGGTGTGAGCTTGCGTCCAGGTGACGGCATCATTCACTCGTGGCTGAACCGCATGCTGTTGCCGGATACTGTCGGTACTGGCGGTGACTCGCACACCCGTTTCCCGATTGGTATTTCGTTCCCAGCCGGTTCAGGCTTGGTGGCGTTTGCGGCGGCAACCGGCGTGATGCCATTGGACATGCCAGAATCTGTACTGGTTAAGTTCACCGGCAAAATGCAACCAGGTATCACCCTGCGTGACTTGGTGCATGCGATTCCTTACTACGCAATTCAAGATGGTGAATTAACCATCGAGAAAAAAGGCAAAAAGAACATTTTCAACGGTCGCATCCTTGAAATTGATCTGTCCGGTATCGAAGGCCAACAACTGACCGTTGAGCAAGCGTTTGAATTGTCAGATGCGTCTGCTGAGCGTTCGGCTGCGGGTTGCTCGATTACCTTGTCAGAAGCGTCAGTTGCAGAATACCTGACCTCTAACATGACTATGCTGAAGTGGATGATTGCCGAAGGTTACGGCGATGCCCGTACCATGGCACGTCGTGTTGAAGCGATGCAAAAATGGCTGGACAACCCAAGCCTACTCAAAGCTGATGCCGATGCCGAATACGCCAAAGTGTATGAGATCGACCTCAACGACATAAAAGAGCCAATCTTGTGCTGCCCGAACGATCCAGACGACGCAAAACTGTTGTCTACCGTTGCTGGCGACAAGATCGACGAAGTGTTTATCGGTTCGTGCATGACCAACATCGGTCACTTCCGTGCAGCGGGTAAACTACTGGATAAAGTCGAAGGTGGCTCACTGGCGACGCGTCTCTGGATTGCACCGCCGACCCGTATGGACGAGCATCAGTTGATGGACGAAGGCTACTACAACATCTACGGTAAAGCCGGTGCGCGTACCGAGATGCCCGGTTGCTCGCTGTGTATGGGTAACCAAGCCCGTGTTGCGCCGAACACCACCTGTGTATCGACCTCAACCCGTAACTTCCCGAACCGTTTAGGTCAGGGCGCAAACGTATATTTGGCTTCTGCTGAACTCGCGTCTGTGGCTGCGGTATTGGGCAAATTGCCAACGGTTGAAGAATACATGGGCTATGCTGCGACCATTAACAGCATGTCAGGTGAGATTTATCAGTACTTGAACTTCGACAAGATGAGTGAGTACACCGATAAAGCTGACAAGATCAGTGTGGCTCAGTTGACCTAATCGTCAGTTGATTGCGTAGATCAAACAGCCCCCATCAAGTGACCTTGGTGGGAGCTTACTTAAATGAACATCTGCAAAAATTAAAAAGGTGAAATGTGATGATTGAGCACCATGAAAGAAAAATCTCTCCTATCGGTTGGTATATTGCTTCTTATCTACTTCGCCTTGTTGAGCTTAAAGATCCAAAAAAAGATGATTTGGAGCAACGTTTTTTGTCATGGGAAAACTCCGTATTGATCCAAGCAAGATCAATACAAGAGGCGTTTGACAAGGTGGTTAGAATTGCAGTGGCGGAAACAGAACCCTATAAAGGGGGTGAGGATGTTGTTGATGTTCAATGGGTATTTGAAGGCGTTACAGAGGTTTTACCTATTTACGAAGCGCTAGAGGATGGATCTGAGCTTATGTGGTGCGAAAGATTTCCGAGAAAGCTAAAAAACCTGCGTCGTTTAGTGATTGATCGAAGAAGCTTGCAGAGTTAAAATCTAAAAATTCGATTTTAATTATTAAAATAATCGTTTTTACAGATCAATAAGTCTCATTTAAGATGATTCCAACAGGCAAAAACAGCATGGTTGTAGCATTCTCATGGCACAGATTCAGACTTTCGTGATCAGCAATCAGCGCACGTTAAAGAAAACCTTTAGCTACTATGTCATGCATATGACGGTTGCAGCGGTGGTGGCGTTTATCGTTACCGGCAATATCTGGATGGCGTTAACCTTGAGTTTGTTAGAGCCGACCATCCAAGCGTTTGCCTTCTTTTTTCACGAAAAAGCATGGGTAATCAAAGACGATGAGCAACTCCCGAAAGCAGAACCCGCAGCAAATGTGGCGATTTAGCAGCTTCTTTAATAATTCCTCTTTTGATATAGAGTGATATGTTCTGCCTATGGTCAGCACATATCACCTTGTTGATTACAACAGTCTACTTCACCACCGTTGCATCATCCACCGCTGGACTGGTGAGCGGTTGGCCAACCACCACAGTGAGCAGTTGTTCTGGCTGTAGATACTGCTGCAACACGCGATTCACATCTGTCGCAGTGACCGCCGTGATCTGTGCCGGATAGTCGGCCAGATAAGTCATCGGCAAATCATAAAAACCAATCATCCCCAAAAAACCATTGATATTGCTGTTACTCGACAGCGACAACGGATAGCTGTTCAGCATACCTTGCTTGGCTTCTTCAACAGCATCATCAGTCACGCCTTGTGCCACAAAATTGCGTAACGTCTGCTTGGCAATCTCGATACTGGCCGCCGCTTGGTCGCCCCGTGTTGAGTAGTTGATCATAAAGGGACCATTGCTGCGCATCTGCACGAAACTGCTATACGCACCATAAGTCAGGCCACGTTTTTCACGCAACTCTTGGGTCAGTCGTGCGGTAAAACCATCACCACCCAAGATATTATTGGCAACTGCCAGCGCGGCTAAATCAGCCGCAGGCGCACTGCGTTTTACGCCGATTTGCCCGATGATGATATGGCTTTGGCTGGCATTAAACGGCACATGCACCAGTCGTGCCGCGCTGAGCGGCTGCGGGTCGGTCAGAGCAGTGGCTGGCGTACCCAACGGCAAGCTTCCCGCAATCCGCTCGGCCAGTGCCGCCGCCTGCGTGCGAGTCAGATTGCCAGTGAGCGCAATCGTGGTATTGCTGGCGACCAGATAGCGCTGTCGGAATTGTTCGACCTGCTGTACGGTTAGATTTTTGAGGCTGGCCATGTTGCCGGTCGAAGGCTCAGCGTAGGGATGCGTGCCGTACAGCTCACGCCAGAATCGAATGCTGGCCACTGCGCTTGGTGAGTCTTTACGTTGTTTTTGGCCAGTTTCGGCGCTTTGTAAAATCCGCGTGACGCTGCTGGCGGGAAACTGGGCATCGCGTAGCGCATCGAGCCATAGGGTCAGTGCGGGTTGTAAGTAAGCTGGATCGGTCAGGCTGCGCAATTCAACCGTGAACATATCACG
The DNA here is from genome assembly GCA_049301135.1 of Moraxellaceae bacterium. Lineage (GTDB taxonomy): Bacteria > Pseudomonadota > Gammaproteobacteria > Pseudomonadales > Moraxellaceae > JAYXXU01. The sequence continues at coordinate 4,768 of JBAQKP010000124.1, forward strand.
GTAGGCGGCGGCGCCGTATTGTGCACCGAGCGCTTCAAAGCTGGCGGCGATCTGATCGGTGTTTTGCGTGCTGGTGGCTTCAAACAACAGTTGCGCGGTCAGAGAGGCGAGGCCAGACAGGCTTGTGCCGTCGGTCGTGCCAATGGTTTGATCACGGGCAGAACCAGCATCGAAGGTCAACCGAATATCAATCATCGGCAATTCGGGGGCAGCGACGAACAGCACGCGCGTGCCTTGTGATGTACGAAACGATTGCACGTTTGGGGTGCGTAATGCCTGCTGGGTGGCGTTTTTAAGGCTGCTTAAACGCTCAAGTGCTTGTAATGGCTG
>JBAQKP010000125.1:0-2019 GCA_049301135.1 Moraxellaceae bacterium
ACGACTGCCACCTCATCACCTAAAATGGAGACAATTATCGGCCAACTCATCGGCAATCACATTTATAATGGACCACATAGCAGCCAACCAGCCCCATGATATTATGTGTCAACTCGATTGGCGAGAATTATCGAAAAATCCATCTGCCATTCCTATTTTGGAAACACACCCGTATATTATTTACTGGAGTAACCTGTCGACAAATCCAAATGCAATTACACTACTCAAGAAACACCCTAAAAAAATTAATTGGAGAATGCTATCGCTAAATCATAGTCCAGAAGCGATTCAATTGCTCGAGCGAAAATGGCGCAAAATAAATTGGGATGGCTTGTCTTCAAATCCATTTGCAATGCATCTTCTCGAGCAAAATCAACATAAAATAAACTGGGGTGAACTAGGCGCTAATCCAAATGCTATTGAACTTATCAAACAAAACATGCTGCACTATGTTATGTGGGTCAAATTATCGACCAATCCATCAGCTATTGAATTGCTTGAAGAAAGTGGTGTGTGTGTATATAATGTATGGGCAAATCCTGCTATATTTGAAGAAAACGACGACAATAGTTATGTTTTTAAATAAATCAAAACAAACATACAAACATACATTAAACAAAATGACAACAACACATACACATTTTGGACATTGGTTCAGTCACTGTTGTGATTGGTATATGGCTTATTTTGGGTTTGATTTTGATTTAGAATACGATTATATTTCACTGGATGGCTCAAATGAGGTGGTTATGATGTAAGGTGGTGGAGGTCCCGAGCGCTCTTCTCGGTGTTTTTCTCGAGTCAAAATACAACATGTCGACCCTGTGGAATGCAGTAGGGTTTATTCTGCCCACGATTGCCTATTTTTCGTGGGCCAAGCCCAAGCAGATGGTTGGCCAGCCGATTGGGGTAGACACGCTCGGGCTCGGTCTCTACGTGGCGTTAATTGTGGCCATCCAGTGGGCCGTCAATGTGGGGACAATGAGCGCCCAGTGCGGGGGCAGTCTGGCTGGCAACATGGGCGCAGCGGCGCTCATTACTGTGCTGCCGTGGCTACTTATTTTCTGTCTCATGATTCTCGCGCTCATGGCCTTTCCGCACTTTAAAGACGTATTCTCGAACGTCTTTGGCTACTTTTTGATTGCAGGGTCCGCCAACAAACTGCTGTCCCAGCTGCTGGTAAGTCCCGATGTTGAGCGCCAAATAACGCAAACAGATCCGGCCAGTCAGCAGCAGATGCGCGAGGCGGCGCAAACTGTGGTGCGTATTCTCGGCAACACAGGCCTGCTCATTAACCAAATAACACCGCTGAACTTTGAGCAATACTGGCAAACACTGACGCCACTAATGAGGCCTGGTATAGAGGCAGGAGCCAAGCAGGAGCTGTTTGATTTAGTGAGTTTGCGCGACACTATTGGTGAGGCTACTTGGTACTGCTATACGGCCATTCTCGTGATTTCCCTTACGAGCTACTATGCCGCCACCCGTGGATGCGTCAAGTCGCCCAAGGAGAGGCAGGCAGACTACGCCAAGTTTGTCGCAGGGCAAGAGGCTGATCAGAAAAAGGCCGCCGCCGCCAAAACCACATACACCGTTTGAACCCAGGAAAGAACATTCCTGGAACATTCCTAAAGCGGCTGGGCCGCTTTGATGTAATATAGTTTGCCGCCCTGGCCTTCCTGGCAGTGCGCCGCACTCATAGGATCCCCGCCGTTGAGGACTGCCTGGCTGACGACAGACGGAACATTTCTAAAATGTTCGAGGACAATCAGTTGCCCTGGACTGGCCAACATTTTATGCACATCGTAAGCAAACACAAAGTCCGCCATGATACCTGTCGACCTAAGTGCATACACAGGCCAGTCAAGATGAATGTTGTCTGTAATAATGTCCCCGTCATCATCAATGAGTTCTTCAAGTGAAAGTTCCTTGACGCACATGTACCGTATATTGTCGTTTAAGCCGACCTTGAATGCGTGCTTGCTCGTAAAAAACAATGCGCCATCGACAGACACTACG
>JBAQKP010000126.1:0-5199 GCA_049301135.1 Moraxellaceae bacterium
AATATCAACCATATCTTGCAAACTGTCTATAATTCGGTGCGGCGCTTCATAAAAGATCAAGGTGCGGGTTTCTGTCACCAAGCTGTCGAGCGTCTGCCGTCTGGCGTGGGTTTTGGCGGCCAAAAAACCTTCAAAGCTAAAGCGATCACTGGCCAGACCTGAAGCGGATAGAGCAGCGATTGCGGCACAGGCACCCGGAATAGGAATCACCCGAATACCTGCCTCGTGGGCGGCGCGTACCAGTCGATAGCCAGGATCACTGATCAGTGGCGTGCCCGCGTCGCTGATTAAGGCGATGGACTTACCGTTTTGTAGTTTGCTGAGCAGTTGGGTCAGTTTAAAGCTTTCGTTGTGGTCGTGGCAGGCGGTGACCGGCGTGTCGATTTGGTAGGTAGACAGCAATCGCGCTGCGTTACGGGTGTCCTCGGCGGCAATCAGATCGACCTTGCGTAAGGTGTCAATCGCGCGACTCGAGATGTCCGCCAAGTGACCAATCGGGGTCGCAACAATATACAGATGGGCACTCATGTGGGCGATTTGCTCCAAATCAAAAGGATGATGTAAATGAAATTTTTACCGATGCTGTTGGCCGTTTGGCTGGGCATGTACAACACGACGCATGCTGAAGTGCTGGTGATTTTGCCGGAGCAAGGCGGCATGCTGGCTGCCGCACAAAGTGTGCGCGATGGGTTGCTCGCGGCATATTATGACAGAACCGCTCGTCCTGCGCTGCGTTTTGTCCACGATGATCCTGCGCTACCGATTGATCAACTGCTGGCCAAAACGATCAGCCCGCAGACCCAATTGGTGATTGGCCCGCTGCCGCGTGAGCGGGTCGAGGCGTTGATTGCGTCTGCACCGCAAGTGCCGGTGTTGGCACTCAATCAAGTCGCCAGTGAACATCGCAACGTCTGGGAGTTTGCCCTTGCACCAGAGGAAGACGTCAGCCGCTTGATTGCGCTGATGCGTGCCGATGGTGTGCGCGAGGTGTTGTTGCTCACAGAAAACGGCCAACAGGGTAATAGTCGGTTCGAAGCGGTGTTTAGCACGCAGTGGCAGGGCAAATTGACCCCAGTCAGCCAAGTGCCCAGTAGTCTTAAACGGGGTCAGGGCGTGTTGCTGCTCGGCAGTGGTGCATGGCTCGAAATGTTAAACGATCTGCCAACCGAGCGTCTGTATAGCACGGCATTTGCGTTTAATCAGGTGCAGCCGGTCAAGTTGGGTTTGCAGTATTGTGACATTCCGGCATTGTATCGCCACGAATGGCCAGAGCTGATCCGCCAAGCCGAACAAAAGCCGGTCAGTGTTGCCTATCAGCGTCTCGTGGCGTTTGGTGCAGATGCGTGGCAGTTAGCGCTGTTGCGTTTGCAGCAAGCGCCGAGTGCCAATCTCTCTGGCCGTACTGGTGAGCTAAGCTTGCGCAATCACCAGATCGAGCGCGCGCCAGATTGCCGTAAAGCCACGCCGACCGGCTGGGTACGGGTGCGATGACCGTCGGTCGTTCGAGCAGTCCGACCCATCAGATTGGGGCGGCAGCCGAGCAATTGGCGGCGCAGTTTGTGCAAGCGCAAGGCTGGCGACTGGTCGCTGAAAATTTTCATTGCCGTCTGGGCGAAATAGATCTGGTGATTCGACCGAATACCGCTGAACGCTTACTGGTATTTGTCGAGGTGCGTAGCCGCAAGCGTGGTGTGTTTGGTGATGCGATTGGCAGCGTCACCTTGGGTAAGCAGCGCAAAATTTATCGAACGGCGGCATATTTTTTACAGTGCCATCCTGAATTTGCTGAGTTTGATTGTCGGTTTGATGTGATTGCAGTGCAGTTGGCAGCCTCACCTGTGCAGTTTGAGTGGATTGTTGCGGCGTTTATGGGCATTTCGTGATGATCTGTGCGGCGTGACGGATTGGATTTGTTAAACTTGGTCGAAATGTTGCCGTTGTTCAGGCTTTGCCGCTGTGAATGACGTGCTTTTACAGGGAAGATGACAAGGTGTTAAACATGAAATTGCTCCAGATCGTGCCGCTGCTTGGCGTGTTGTCACTGACCGGTTGTGCGTCGTTTATTGCCAACAATACTGCGCCTGCACCGCTTGGTGTGCCGAGCAGTGAGCGTTCGTTCGCGCAGGTGATTACCGATAACGGGATTGTGCGCACCGCCAAGATTAATCTGTACAAGTTGGATGATCGGTTCAATCGGTCGCGGGTGACGATTGACAGCTTTCACAGTGTGGTGTTGCTGACTGGTCAAGTGCCTGATGTGCATTTAAAAACCCTTGCCGAGCAAAACGTAAAAACCATGCGCGATGTGCAAGCCGTGCATAACTACATCACGGTCGGCGAGCAGATTGGTTATAACCAAATCGTACAGGACGGCTGGATCACCACCACGATTCGCGCGGGTATTCTACGCTCCAAAATCCGTGACACTCGGGTCAAAATCAACACCGAAGCGGGTGTGGTGTACGTGATGGGGCGGCTCAGTGTCGCGGAAGCTGATGAGGTACTGAGTCTGGTACAGCAGGTCAATGGTGTACAGCGGATTATTTCCTTGGTCGATACCGTGGCGGAAGGCGTTGAGTTGCCACGTAATCAACCCAGTGTGCAGACATTGAGCTTGCTGAATGCGCCAAGTGACGCAGCAGCGACTCAAGCCACAGCGCTGCAACCGGTAGAAGCTGCAGCCGTCACGGTGACGCCGTTACAGGTCGAGCAAGTTACCGCGCAGTCAATCCAGTCTTTACAGTCACCAGAGGCCGCTGAGACCAATCCGTCAGTGGAGCAGCCAGCCGATTCACCTGCCAATCCATAAAGGAATACCGCCGCTATGCCGAAGACCCAGCCGTTAGAGTCACTGCCGCTAGATACGCTGTCGTGCGCCGTTGCTGGATCACAGCGCCGTGTGCCACTGCTGTCACGGCGGTTGTTGCTGCTGGGGACGACGGCTGCGGCAGTGTTCGGTGGACTGACAGCCTGTTCGCCGACACGGCTGCTCAGTGCGGTATCTCATACTGATCAGATACAGGTGGTGCGTAATCTGGCCTATGGGGTAGCGAATCGGCAAACACTGGATATTTATCAGCCCAAACGCCTAGTCGGCCAGCCCGCCACTGGCCAACCCAGTCCGGTGGTGATTTTTGTGTACGGTGGATCATGGCAAAACGGCAGTAAAGCCGGTTATGGCTTTATTGGTCATAGCCTTGCCCAAGCCGGTTACACCACGGTGGTGATCGACTATCGACTCGCACCCAAGCACCGCTATCCAGCCTTTGTGCAAGATACCGCCGATGCGATTGCATGGACGTATCGCAATATCAGCCAGTACGGCGGCAATCCGCAGCAACTGTTTGTGATCGGGCATTCGGCGGGGGCGTTTAATGCAGTTGCCGCAGTCAATGACGCACGATTTTGGCAAAGCACTGGCGTACCGGATCAGGCGGTGCTTGGCGTGATTGGTTTGGCGGGGCCGTATGCGTATGACTTTAGAGATTATTCGACCCGTAAGGTATTTCCTGTCGGGGCACATCCTGATCAGATCATGCCAGATCGTCATCCACGCCCACATGCGCCCGCCCACTATCTGCTGACTGCACAACGGGATCGGGTGGTGTATGATTTTAATACGGAGCGTATGCAGGCCGCGCTGCAATCGGTCGGTGTACCGGTGCAAGTCGCTGTCGTGCCCAAAGTCGGCCATGCCAGCATGATTGTGGCGATGGCGACCCCGACAGAGTTTTTGGGCAGTACCCGCCAGATGGTTTTAGATTATTTGCAGCAGCGGTTAAATGCACAACAGGCCAAATCAGCGCCATAAATTTGCTATGATCTGCCGCCTGTTTTTGTGCTGGAAAATCCCGATATGGCTGCTTCAATTGCAACCACTGCTCCTTCAACAGATGCCACGCAGCAGTTTTTAGACTTGTTGGCCGATGCACTCAGCGGGCAGACGTTGGTCAAGCTGAGTCTGGCCAAATATCACGGCACAGAACCACAATTACAACGCCTGTCGGTTCGTCCGGTATTATTGAAAGCTGTGCCGCATCTGTGCTTCGTGTATAGCTATCAGACCAAAGACATCACCAAAAATCATCCGCTTATCGAGGGTTTAAACCAGATTCAGGCTTTACTGTTGGCGGGTGAGTTTCGCAGTGCACACTTAAATACAGTCGAACAAGAAGCGCAATTGTTGCTGAATAAACGCCTACAACCGCATTTGACCTGCAAAACTCTGGTGCAGTCGAGCCAATCGCCTGCCCCGTCTACCACTGAACATAACCGCAGCAAGCAGCGTTACCTAGAACTAGATCGGCCATATTTGACTGCGTTGGGTGTGACTGATCAGCAGCGACAATTGATCCCGAGCATGTCGCGTAAATGGAAGCAGATTAATAAATTTATTGAGATTTTTCAGCATGCGTTTAGCGAGCTCAATCATCCGGCTGGCCAAGCTGTGCATGTGGTGGATTTTGGTTCGGGCAAAGGCTATCTGACTTTTGCGATCCGTGAGTATATCGAACAGGCGTTACAGCTTGTGCCACAAGTGACCGGCGTGGAGCTACGTGATGAGTTGGTCGCACTGTGTAATCAAGCCGCGCAGACGCTGGACTTACAGGGTTTGGATTTTTATCAAGGCGACGTGCGCAGCTATCAGCCAGAGCGCGTCGATGTGATGATTGCGCTGCATGCCTGTGATATTGCGACCGATTACGCGCTACACACGGGGATTCGTTTGGGTGCGTCGATCATCATGTGTGCGCCGTGTTGTCATAAAGAGATTCGGCCACAGTTAAAATCGCCAACGCTGCTGCAACCGATGCTGCAATATGGGGTGCATCTCGGGCAACAAGCCGAGATGCTGACTGATAGTCTGCGGGCGTTATTGCTCGAAGCGCATGGCTATGACACTAAGGTGTTTGAGTTTGTCGCGCTGGAACACACCAGTAAAAATAAGATGATTTTGGCAGTCAAAAAAGCTAAATCGGCCGACAAACAGTCCAAAATCTTGGCGCAGGTGGAGCAGCTTAAGCAGTTTTATGGCATTGAGCAGCAGTGTTTGCAGGGGTTGTTAAGTGAAACGATAAGTTGATGTAATTGTTTGAAATTGCCAACGTCACACGGTTGGTGCGGGTATTTAAGTAGAGGAGGCTAAAACTATGTTACGCCTGCGGCTGGCCTCACTTTTGACAGGCCAAAAGTAAGCAA
>JBAQKP010000127.1:0-17067 GCA_049301135.1 Moraxellaceae bacterium
ACATTGCCCTCGGCTAGTGCCAAATAAAAGCGCTGATCCAGCAAAAAGCGCCGATCTTTTTTGATTTCATGCTCCATAGCCAAGATACGTTCACAACGGTTTTTGAGTTCGTCCCAATCACCTCGTAGCGCCAAAAAAGCCTGATAGTGAAAATATACCGCGTGCTTTGGGTTATGAGCATCTTTGTTATTTTGAAAATAACCCGTGTGCTGACTAAACCAAGAAATAATATCTTCATGGTCGGAAAACAAAACATACATCAAATGAGGTGCAGCAATACTTTCGGTCGGCGCGAGTTGCCGTGCCATACGTTGTAATTTCGCGGCAACAAACGCCCATTCTTTAAAAGCATGTAAATCATGGTCACGAAACCAAGCCACCAAGCTTTTGGCTGTCGTGAGTGTCTCAAGATTTTCCAAACAAGCTTTTCTACTGCCTTTTGCGTCTAAAATTAGATCAATAGCCTGTAGATGTCCCTCATTTTCGGTAGAATGAGGAACGACGTGTGCTAAACCCAATTGAATACTGTCATGATAACTCATCAGTTTACTGCTCATGGTATTTCTCCTATTTGTTTGGTTCGTCTATGCGGACAACTCACCTAGCGTGTGTATCTTGGCACTTTTTCAACCGCACCCCACCCACCCATGCTATCATTATCGGTTGATTATTCCCCTACCGATTGACCGCCACGCCGACCCCATCAGCAGCCGACCCCAAACCCGCTGCATGATCGCGGCCACCGATGGCGACACAGGAACCATAGCATGACCGTTCAGCAGTTTGTGCCACAGACCGCAACCGAATCCGCCGCAGCCGATGCCCTGATCACGCCTGCGCAACACGCCCATGCGGGAGCAGATGTCACACCCAAGCGCCTGTATATCGAAACGCAAGGCTGCCAAATGAACGCCTATGACTCTGATCGGATGGCAGATCTACTCGGCGACTCACATGGCTATGTGCTGACCGATGATCCAGCGGATGCCGACGTGCTGCTGATGAACACCTGCTCAATCCGCGAAAAAGCCCAAGAAAAAGTATTTAGTGAGCTTGGTCGCTGGCGCAAGCTCAAACAACAAAAACCCGAACTGATTATCGGCGTGGGTGGCTGCGTCGCCTCACAAGAAGGCGAAGGCATTCAACAGCGTGCGCCGTATGTTGATATGGTATTTGGCCCGCAAACCATCCACCGCTTGCCGCAAATGCTGAACCAGCACGAACTGAACAAACACCAGTTTAAATCCAATAAAATCAGCCTTGTCGATATTTCATTTCCTGAAATCGAAAAATTCGACTTTTTGCCCGAACCGAAAGTCGAAGGCTATAAAGCCTTTGTGTCGATCATGGAAGGCTGCTCTAAATACTGCTCGTTTTGCGTCGTGCCGTACACACGCGGCGAAGAAGTATCACGGCCACTCGATGACGTGATTGCCGAAGTCGCAGGTTTGGCGGCCAAAGGCGTGCGCGAAATCACCCTACTCGGCCAAAACGTCAACGGCTATCGCGGCGAAACCTTTGATGGGCAGATTTGTAATTTTGCTGAACTGCTGCGCTTGGTCGCCAAAATCCCGAATATCGGTCGGATTCGCTACACCACCAGCCATCCGCTGGAATTTTCGGATGAGCTAATTAACGTCTACGCCGAACTGCCGCAACTGGTGTCGCATTTGCATCTGCCGGTACAAAGCGGCTCGAATCCGGTCTTGGCAGCGATGAAGCGCAATCATCAAGTCGATATTTATATTGAAAAAATCGCCAAACTTCGCCAAGTGCGGCCAGACTTGCATTTGTCCAGTGACTTTATTATTGGCTTCCCCAATGAAGGCGATGCCGAATTTGCCGAAACCTTGCAGTTTATTAAAGATCTGGATTTTGATCACTCGTACAGCTTTATCTACTCCAAGCGTCCAGGTACACCAGCCGCGGAACTGCCAGACCCCACGCCAGAAGATGTAAAAAAACAACGGCTGTCTGATGTTAAAGCAGTGATCAAAGCCTCGACCATCGCCAAAACCAACGCGATGATCGGGCAAACCTTGCGCGTGCTGGTCGAAAAAACCTCAGACCGCGATGATCGGATGTTGCTGGGCAGCGCGGATAACACCCGTTTGGTGCAATTTATCGGTGATGCTGCGCTGATTGGTCAGTTTGTAGACATCGAAGTGACTGACATTTTGAGCATGAATCTGGTACAAGGGAACTTGGTACAGGTGGAATCAGCGCATTGATTCACCTGTGCGCCGATCTCTGCCTTTGTTGATTGAGGATATTTCTTGACTGCATCCATCAGCCGTACCGTTGCATTTGCTGGCATTACGCTAGAACGATTAAAAGCCATGTTGGGCGCGTATAACGCCCACCTTAAACTGATCGAACAACGCCTAGAAGTCAAAATCGCCCAGCGCGGTGATACCTTCGTGATAGACGGTGAGCTGGACGCAGTGGCACGCGCGGAAAGCCTACTCGAGCGCTTGCATGCCGAAACCGCCGAAATACGTACGCTGACGCCAGAGCATTTGCACCTGTTGATTCAAGGCAGTCAGACTGAGCGTGAATACACCGAAAACGCTGACGGTGAACTGAACGTCTGGCTACAAACCCGCAAAGGCAAAATCCATCCGCGTGGCGCGAATCAACGCCGTTATGTGCAGCGGATCTTGCAAAGCGATATTTCGTTTGGGGTCGGGCCTGCCGGTACCGGTAAAACCTATCTGGCGGTCGCTGCGGCGGTCGATATGCTGGAACGCAATGAAATCCAGCGGATTTTATTGGTGCGTCCGGCGGTAGAAGCTGGCGAAAAACTCGGTTTTTTACCTGGTGATCTGAGCCAAAAAATCGACCCGTACTTGCGTCCGCTGTATGACGCGCTATACGAGATGATTGGTTTTGACAAAGTCGCCAAGCTGATCGAGCGCCAGATTATCGAAGTTGCACCGCTGGCCTATATGCGCGGTCGCACCTTGAATCATTCGTTTGTGATTTTGGATGAGGCGCAAAACACCACGCCGGAACAGATGAAAATGTTTTTGACCCGTTTGGGCTTTGGCTCACGGGCGGTGATTACTGGCGACATTACGCAGGTGGATTTGCCACGTGGTCATCAGTCGGGTTTGGCGCATTGTTTAAAAGTACTATCCAATATCGATGAAATTCACATCACGCATTTTCATTCACGCGATGTGGTGCGGCATCAGTTGGTTCAAAAAATCGTCGAAGCCTACGAAGGCTGGGACGATCAACAGCAAAAGCTCAGCGAGCAAGCGCGACGCGAACGGCAAGCCAAGCTACAGGCCGCCATGAGTCAAAACGATCAGGCCGCAGACTTGCAGCATGCTCAGCAACCGCAGGACGAGTCATGAGCGAAGCGCATACTGACTCCAACACAGACTGGCTGGATCTGGCGATTGAGTGGGCGGATGAGCTTGCGCCCGACTCGATTCCAGCAACACTAGACGACATTCAGATGCAGCACTGGGTCAGCACTGTGCTGATCCATCTGGATGCGGCGCAAGACTGTGATCTGTCGATTCGAATGGTCGATCTGGCCGAAAGTCAGCAACTGAACGCCGATTATCGCGGCAAAGACAGGCCGACCAATGTGCTGTCGTTTCCAAGTGATGTGCCCGAACATATGGCGGAGATGATTGGTTATCGGCCATTGGGGGATTTGGTGATTTGTTGGCCGGTGGTGCAGGCTGAAGCGGCTGAGCAACAGAAGGCGGTATTGGATCATTTGTGTCATTTGACTGTCCATGGCGTGTTGCATTTGCTCGGTTATGACCACGAAACCAGCGATGCCGATGCAGAAGAAATGGAAGCGCTAGAGGTGGAGATTTTGGGGAAATTAGGGGTGAGTAATCCGTATTGAGGGGTTGGCTCAAACACTAATCTTCTTTAAAAAATCTTGGTGGATGCTCACATTTATATAAACCCTGATCTTGTAAGTATCCCATCATCTGTGTGTTGTATGCCCTTGCATAGACAAGTGCAAGCGTATTAAATTTTTCTTCTTCATAAGTAACAGAAGCATCTGACGTTCCTGCTATCATTTTTATATCCAGATCAACATTTGCACACTTTCTCTGTACGTTTGGAATTTGAACGGAATACCCATAAATACCATAAAACCTATAGTCTTTTATTTCTATGGATCTTTTGACATCTTCTGTAGGATTTGCATGATACAAATAGTTAAGATCAATCTTAGAGCTCTCTCTACCGCATGAAGCCATCATTATGATGAGCAAAAAAATCATAACAGGCTTAAAAGAAACCATTACGGTGCTCCCTAAATCTATGGCGTATAACCGAATTTCGATCTAGTGCGCACAGCACAGCCTCTTTACAACCAAACCACAGTATTTGCCGAGTCATACGACCCAGCAAACACCACAGATCAACCTCACTTAACGCCAATCAAACTACACTAGAAGCTGCGGCCTGTACCATTGTCTTGCCCCGCTCCGTCAGCAACGTATACGCTTTCTCTTTGACAGTGCTGACAAAAACCCATTCCGACGTGACTTTTTCAGCCTCGAACGTCACCAGCATAAAGCCACGATCCGACATATTGATATAGCGTAACCCCTTGACCAACTGCGGCACACCAGCCTCAGCTTCTAGCACTTTTTGTGGTGTATCAAGGCTCAAATACTCCTCAAAACCCGGCGAACTGACACTTGATGTGGCCAACTCAATCCCAGCAGCAAGCTCAAGGTCTGATGGATTCGTTCCTGTCGGCAAGGTCAGTTGATTTGCCCAAGCATTATGCGTATCACCCGCTAGAACCACCAGATTAATGCTATTTTTGATCGCCTCTGCCAAGATCATGCGACGCTCCACCTCGTAGCCATCCCACGCGTCGAGGTTATACGGGATGCTTGGCAGTTGTAGCAGTGCCAATTTTTCGGGAGTTAAACGCTGAATATTCGCCTGCAAAAACTGCAACTGTGCCGGTGTTAAGGTCGGGTCACCTGCTTGCGCACGGCCAGCCAACTGTGCCAACGCCCCAAGCTCTGCGTATTCACCAATCGTCATTTGTAACGTGGCAATCGCCGCAGGGAGATACATGCGACCCATCAGCACTTGCTGTCCGAGTACGTGCCATTTGGCCGGTTTTTTAAACTCATTAAACAACCACGTCCGCTGTGCCGCACCTAACATGGTGCGGGTCGGATCAGCCATCGCCACGCCGAATGCTTGTTGGTCGGCTGGGGTTGCCAGATTGTTAAACTTGGCATAATCCAGCGGCTCGCTACGTGCAATCACCCGTGTGTCCAGCATCGAGAGATTCAGGAGGTTGCCCCACTGAAAGCTACGCGCCAGTTCCAGCATGCCATTGACGATCACCGGACGAATCGGCATCCACTCGACATAGGCTTGAATCGCCGCTTGTTTACGCGCCGCAAAGCTGCCTTCGGTAGCAGGATTGTGGTTTTCTGCACCGTCTTTCCACGTGTCATTGGCGATTTCATGGTCATCCCACACACAGATGAATGCAGCTTTGCCATGTAATTTCTGTAAGTCTGGATCGCTGCGATACTGCGCATAGCGGGTACGATAATCCATCAAGGACAGAATCTCATGTGCTGGCTCAACCTCACGGCCTAAACGCGCCGCATCAGCAGAGGCATAGCCACCTCGGGCATACTCATAAATGTAATCACCCAGATGCAGTACGGCGTCCAGATCATTACGCTTGGCAGCCTCAGCATAGGCATGAAAGAAACCTGCTGGGTAGTTGGCACACGAGAACACCGCCAGCTTGACTTGATTGACCGCAGTTTCAGGCAGTGTCTTGGTCTTGCCAACCGCTGACATGATATCACCCACGCGAAAGCGGTAGTAATACTGGGTATTTGGCTGCAAGCCTGCCGCATCGACTTTTAGCGTATAGTCTGATTGCGCAGAGACATTCGCCCGACCATCGGTGACCACTTGGGTAAATGCTGCATCGGTCGCCACTTGCCAGCGTACCTCAACAGCTTGTGCCTGCTCTGGCACAAAGCGCGTCCACAAAATCACTTGTTTACTCAGTGGATCACCACTGGCCACACCGTGACTGAACGCGCCTTTCACCGGCGGTAACGTCGTATCGTTGACATCGTCGGAATCCGAAAAACATCCGGTCATCCCCACGGATACCACCGCAGCGGTGACCCCAAGTGCCGATAAACGCAAAAAAGAGCGTCGATTGAGTGCCTGTGTCATGTTGTTTTTTCCTTTAAGTTGAGTGAAACCTGACGCGAGCATACTTGCTGGACGTGTCGAAGCGATGACGTCGTTTTTAATCCATATCGACGTCTTCTGGGGATTGATCATAACCAATTGGCTGGCATTCTTCTCAGGTCTCTTCAATAAATATGGCTTAAAAATTGAGTATCTTTGGATATATTTAGAAGGTGTTACTGTGCCACTTCTACCGCGTCCATCTCTTGCGAAAAGCGCCACGTCCGTATAATCCGTAACTCCGAAAACGCCTTCATACTGGCATGAAATTGACTATATGGCGCAGCTTGCCGCACCGAATTACGCGCAGCCTCATCCAAAATCGAATGCCCCGAACTCTCCAACAGTCGAATCGCCCGAATCTGTCCATCAGGGCGCAAAATCACCATTAGGCGCACATCACCCGACCAACCTTTAGCACGCGCCAGATCTGGATAATGCTGATTGCCGACCTGCTCAACTCGCCGCCGAAACCCCTCGATATACGCCGCACTCGGATCTGCTTTGGCCGAGACACTATCGACCGTGTGGATTTTGGTTTGTTTACTATATTCTTGCTTGCGCCGTGCATATTGCGCTTCCAGACTGGCAATCGCAGCAGCAGCTTGTTGCTGTTCGGTCGGCTGCGCTTGTGGCTCACGCTTGGCCTGCTGATTGCTGGACTGTGCGGTCTGCTGCCAACTGAGCTGCGTGACCAATACCCGCTCACTCTCGGCTTGAGCAGTTTGTTGTTCGCGCTGTTCTTGTTGTTGCTGTGGAGCGACGGCTTGTAATTGCGCCGCTTGCAATGGACTCGACTCTGGTGAGGTCAGTCGATAGGCTTGACGGGTCACGCCACTGCCTGCTTGATTGGCCTGTGCCAAAAAATCCGCCTGTTGATCCGGCTGCTTCGACAAGGTCACCGCCACCGTCACATCCTGCATCAATGCACGATCGCCACTTGGCGCAGTAAAGCTCAAACCAAACACCAGCAGCACGTGCAAACTCACCGCCAGCGCAGTACACAGCAGCATGACCCGATCCGCCAGCATGGCCTGTAGCGGCTGCATCACGCTTGGAATCATTCGGTGTTGCGGCGGGTGGTTCTGCATGCTTTGCCCTACTGTCGTCCCTCGCTTGCTGCGGAAGCTTGGTGATCGGTATACAGCCGATTCGTGGTTTTTTCGCGTCTAAACACAAATCATAACTTTGGATTGTGTACAATCGGCCAAATCAACGACCCCACGAGTTGAGCAACGTCCTCAACCATCAGCCGTGAGACCCCGCCGATGCGCAACATCCTCAGCAAGGTCGCCCGTGGCGTCCGTGAAGTTTATCATAGAGCAGAAGACCTGATCGAAGAAGAGCGCGAATTCCCGATTTCTGAAAACCTGTTGAATGCCAAACTCAAACGCTACGTCACCGACAACGTCGAACAGCTATCCGACCTGCACTTGAACCTGTATGACGACTGGCTGTATCTGTATGCGACCGTACATTACAAAGGCATCCACGCCAATCTCGCGACCAAGCTACGACTGGTACAAATGCAGTTTGACCGTAACGTGCAGCGCTTTGTGTTCGAGCAAGAAGGCGGCACTGAAATTATTGATATTCACTATGATGACTCGATCAAAAAGCTCGGCATCAACTTTCATAAAATCGGCGTCAATCTGGCATTGTGGTGGTTTAAAAACATTAAAAACACCGATCCGCTCGGTTATATTTTAGAAAAACTCGAAGTCGTGACGGTCAAACACGGCCTACTGTATCTCGATCTGAACCGCTGGCTCGGCGATGTCGATAAAGTCATGTCTACTTTACGCAAAGTTGAAGTCAATCACGCTGTGCTACGGCCACAAACCCTCGTGGTCAAAGCCAGTGTCAAACTAGCAGGGCTATTTGGCAGTGGCGCAGACGACTTGGCCGATGCAGCAGATGCGCCGATCATCATCAACGAAAATCGGCAGTATTAACTATCTGTTAAAACCCACCAATCTGACATTCGCCCTGCGCAGCTTGCAGGGTGCGATAGAAGCTCACATTCCTAAATTCGGGCGACTCATCCAGATCAGGCCACGTCGATGCGGTGCGTGATTCAGCGCGGGTGTAGGCTGGATGACTGAAGTTTTTCACCCGTGAATCCGCCACCCAGACCACCCGAGCAAACCGTAAAAAATCATCCAAAAAGAACCGGTTGCACTGGTCATACAGCACATCTGCTGCCAACAGCACATCGACCACCTCAGACAACGCGTACAAGTCGTCCAAATACTCTAGCTCAACACCGTTCAGTGCTGCATTGGCGCGGGTCGCCGCCAAACTGACCAGATCAATATCACAAGCAATCACCCGTGTAGCTCCTGCTAGCTTGGCGGCAATCGCCACCACCCCCGAACCCGTGCCAAAATCCAGCACAGTTTTACCGCGTACCAGCTCAGGCTCGGCCAGCAGCCATTGCGCCATCGCCAAACCGGATGCCCAACAAAACACCCAATACGGCGTGTCCTGCCAGATGCGCCGAATCACCTCATCATCAAGTCGCTCAGTCGGCAATTCTGGCGGAATCAACCACAACTCAATCGGCGTGTCCGGCAAGCACTGACGTGCCAAGCCGACGTTTGGAATAATCTGCTGGAGTGCATCAACGAGTTCAGTGGGCACGTTCGACTGCATGTTGCGTTATCCCAGCGCCTGCTCGGCGGCTTCGACCGTCTGCCGAATCAACGTGGTAATCGTCATCGGCCCCACCCCACCGGGTACCGGCGTGTAGGCGCTAGCAATCTGCTCAATCCCTTGCAACTGAATATCACCGACACCACCGCCCTCGCGCGGATGAAAGCCCGCATCGACCACCACCGCGCCAGCTTTAATCCAGTCACGCTGAATCAACTCAGCTTTACCAACCGCACCAACCACAATATCCGCTTGTTTAATCAATTCGGCCAGATTCTGGGTGCGTGAATGACAAATCGTCACCGTCGCATTGGCGGCCAGCAGCATCATCGCCATTGGCTTGCCCAAAATCGCACTACGCCCTACCACCACCGCATGCTTACCGGCAATCTCAATGCCATACGAATGCAAGATCGTCATAATGCCTTGCGGCGTGGCCGAACCATACGCCTGCTCACCCATGCTCATCCGACCAAAACCCAGACAAGTCACCCCATCGACGTCTTTGGCCAAATCAATCGCATCAAAACACGCACGCTCATCAATCTGCGCGGGCACGGGGTGCTGCAATAAAATCCCATGCACGTCAGGATTAGCGTTCAGTTGGGCGATTTCGACGAGAAGTTGCTCGGTGGTGGTGCTTTGTGGCAACTCGATTTTGATCGAATCCATCCCGATCCGGCGGCAAGCATTGCCCTTCATGCGCACATAAGTCGCTGATGCACCATCATCACCGACCAAAATGGTCGCCAAAATCGGCGTCCGACCGGTTTTTGCTTTCAAGACAGCCACCCGTTGACTCAGATCTTGCTCAATTGTGGCTGCCAATTTGCGGCCATCCAGAATGACACTCATGTCTACCATCCAAAGTTTAAAAATAAGCCCAAATTCTGTGCGCTATAATAGCGTATGCAACGGCAGCACGGCTTGAAACAAGCGCATCGGTCAATTTTTTTTCGCATAAAATGACGATTTTTCAAACAAACCCACCCGCTTTCAAGCGGCAATACTTGTTTTTTATCTGCTTCCTGCTATGATCGTTCACCTTGGTCGGATAGCAAAATGGTTATGCCGCGGATTGCAAATCCGCTGACGCCGGTTCGATTCCGGCTCCGACCTCCAATATTTAGCCAGTTTTATACACCTCTGCCCAGATGGTGAAATCGGTAGACACAAGGGACTTAAAATCCCTCGCCTTCGGGTGTGCGGGTTCAAGTCCCGCTCTGGGCACCATATTTATGCACGGCATACAACGTAATACACCGAAAAGCCCCAGCCCGTATAGGTTTGGGGCTTTTTTGTTGGGCGGCATACAACGGCATACAGTGGTACAAACCGCATATATTTGTTGGTATATTTGTTGGTATGAGAAATACCAACAGGATTTATACCAACATGTTGACCGATGCAGCCATAAAGCGGCTCAAACCGCCACCCGCCCCACAGACCGCCCCCGATAAGCACAGCGACGCGCACGGCCTGCAATTGCATGTTTTCGCCAATGGTCGAATGTCATGGGTATACGCCTACCGACACGACGGCAAGCAGCGAACCCTGACCATCGGCAAGTATCCAGCGGTATCACTAGCAGACGCACGACGCAAACGCGATGAAGCACGCCAACAGATTGAACAAGGCATAGACCCCAATCAAACCAAACAGCAGACCAAGCGCACAGAGGAGAGCCTAGACACATTCGCCCACATCGCACGCCAATGGCTCAATGATCAAGCGGACGCGGTAAAGCCCACCACTCAAACCCGTAGCCGTCGCATGTTAGAAAATGATCTGATCCCGATGATTGGCGATAAACCCATACGCGGCCTGAAAGCATCTGACATCCTAGCCGTGGCAAAAAAGGTAGAAGACCGAGGGGCGGCCGAAGTGGCACGGCGCGTGATTCGATTGGCAGGCTCAGTCATTCGGTACGCCATACGCCATGACCTAGCAGACAATGACCCCACCCCGCGATTAGGTGAAGCACTCAAGCCGCGTAAAGTGGAGAACATGGCAAGGGTATCTAAAAAAGACCTACCCGAACTGCTACAGAAAATCAGCACCTACGAAGGCGACGTATTAACCCGTATTGCCTTGCAGCTTGTCGCCTATACCGCAGTGAGGAGCAATGAAGCCCGATACATGGAATGGGTGGACATTGATTTTGATAACGCAGAATGGCGTATACCAGCCGAAAAAATGAAGATGGACACCCCGCATATTGTCCCATTATCACAGCAGGTAATTGCCTTACTGGAGGAAGCACGCGCCATCACAGGCCACAAGCCGTATGTATTCCAAAGCTACCGCACCCATAAACCACTCAGTGAAAACACCCTGATTTATGCCATCTACCGACTAGGCTACAAGTCGCGCATGACGGTACACGGGTTCAGGGGCGTGTTTGCGACTGAGCTATACGAACAAGGGTACATGGGCGACGCAATCGAGCGGCAACTCGCACACAGCGAACGTAACCAAGTGACAGCCGCCTACAACCATGCCGAACACCTCAGCTACAGACGCAAGATGATGCAGGACTATGCGGATTATTTAGACAGTGTGCAGGGTGGTAAACTGATTGCCTTTCCAAAAGCCGCCACCGCATAACTGACAATCACAATAGACCCCCTACCGCTTTATCGGTAACACGGTAACAACTGGTAAATAAGACAATAATAATATAGAGATACAGTGTTACCGATGCTGTTACCGATATTTTGTCTATCGGTAACACGGTAACAACCAGCCGCCCCAGTGAGGGCGGTTTTCTTGTTTTACAGCCCACAGCGCGAATGATTGGCGCGAACCCATACAGGGCAAGGCTTTGCAGGTGATTGGCGGTATTTTTGGATTTAGAATCCGTCAACGTACGTCAACCTAAAACACGGCAGGCCAAGCGATTTATAGCTGTTTTCAATGTCAGGTTTTGGTGATCCAACACGCCCTAACCCTTGGGGTAATCTTGAGGTGATTCGATTCGCCAACTTGCCGTAATCTTGCCGTGATTCGCGCGCGCGTATTGTGCGCAAAACTCAAAAAACAGCCACTTTTGACGATCAAAAAAAGCACTTGACAGCCGCTTGCATGGGGTTAAATTCAAAAATAGACGTTGCGCAGCTTAAAACCAATGACAACCATTTGTTATTAAATGACTTTAATGATGAAAACAGTGTTTTGTGAATTAAACCCCATGGAGCTAGGGCAAATCATGGGGGTAATCATGGGGGTAATCATGGGGTTTTGATGACGCTAGGCCAGCCTGAACCCTTGCTGTAACCTTGCTGTTTTGATGCTGCAAACCTACCCGTAACCTACCCGTTTTGATGATCTTACAGCCCCTTTTTATAGAGTAAAAAAATGCAGGTTTGCGCCTTGTCGGTCATGGCTTGTCGTGCGTGTTTGCATGGTGTGGCGTATGCCGTTGTATGTTGTTGTGTCGTGTTGTATAGCGGCATACAATCAGGGTGCTAGGCATAGGGCGGCCACCCGATAAGCAACCAGAAAGCCCCAAAAACGGTTGTTTGCCTAGTTTCTTTTTAACTAGGGGCGGGCAAAAAGTGATAAGCGACGATGATTTTAACAAGGCTATCTATCTAAGCCATTTTATTCCAAAAAAGATAGAAGGGCTTGTGGCAAGCTACTTAAAGAAACACTGCCATGATTCAGCAGAAATGCCATATTTATTAGAAAATGACATAAAATCAATAAACCAATGCGTACTTGTCTACATGATGATGGCAACCCACCAAGACCTTATTGCGTCACAGAGACCTCCTAGCGAACGCGATAATGCGAAACTTAAAAAAGACCTGACAGAAATTCAAAAAACAGCAGATAGGCTTTTGATACTACTCAACCGCACCGAAGCGGGGCGGGCGGTAATAATCAATTCAAAAACTGAAAAAAATAAATTAGCCTTTCAAAACCATCAAACAATCCTAAGCGGAATAAGTGCAGTTGCAGACAACAAATTGAGCGAACTAAAACCAGTGGGGCGCGGGCGTTTGGCATCCCCCGAGCGTGAATGGCGTGTTGGCTTGGTTCACAAAATCATGCAGCTTGCAAAATCTGTTGATGCACCACACGGGACTGGATGCACAGGGGTATTCCACGACTTAATTTTAGACATATATGAGGTTTTAAAACTCAAGACAAGCAACATAGGACGCGATCTAAGGGATGCACGGCAGTTACAGTTAGATACGGCAAAACCCGATTTAAACTGATTTATGTGTTTTTCAGCAGGCTAAACCAACAGCCAATATAAGCCCCAACAGCCGCTAACAACGGCAACGGGGCGCACCATCTAAGCAACAACCGCACCCTGTTGACCGTCTAAACGGCATCACAGCAGAGGTGCTTTTGTATGTCACACATCCCCCCAGTCATGCCAGAAAGCGGTTTTGTCCGTATGCAGCAGCTTGCATCGTGTCGAGGTCAAAAAGGCCGAACCGTCCAAATCAAAGAGAAACCCGCCACCATTAAAGCCAAGCCACCCCGTGCTGGTATCACTGGACTAGGTGAAACCACCATCCGCGACATGATCCGACGGAATGAGTTTCCCGCACCGATCAAACTAGGGCGTACATCGGTTTGGCGTGTTGACGATATTAAAACGTGGCTGGAGCAAAAAGGACTGAGCCACCAAACAGCCGCCAATGACGTATAGAGGGCGGCCATGATGAAACACACCCGCCAATATACCAAACGCCCGTACAGGCCAAATCTGAGCGCGTTAGCGGCATACCTGCAACCGCTCAAAGTTAATACCGAATCCACCCAACCTAAAACAGGTGAACCGATTATGCGCAACCCCGTCACCATGCGAATGACCAAACTAGCCAAAGTATCACGCGGCCTTGATCGTACCCATCCCGAATACAGCCGCAAATCACGCGCCAAACTAGGCCAGCTATTACAGCAAGCGATTGGGCAGGTATATCAATTGGAGCATGACCACGAAGACAAGTTAATGATAATTGACGGTTTGCGAGATGCTGCATTTTCATTATTAGAGATCCACGACCACAGCAAGGAAACACAGCAGCCAATCGACCCCGAGCAAATCTACCTACTGGCAGTGGATATGCTGCAATCACTCGAACCTGAGCAGGTGACAGCATGACCAAACAGCAGGAACATTATTTAGTAGTCACGCTCAAACAGCCTGACGATGAAGCGGATATTTTGACCACTGAAGGCGACCCTATGGCGTTCGACACCTTTAGCCGATAGATCCAGATCGAAATCAAACGAAAACGGTAGTGGCACGGTGTACGACGTTCGCTTGATGTTCAATCTGCTAGGACAGCGTGAGGTACTACAAGAGGCTTTAACCAATCCGTTATTAAGGGGACAAGGATTCCTACCGCGTTTCATCTTTGCAGCCTCACAATCGCTTGCAGGTGACCGCCCCGAGAGCCGCGAAACCCTAAGCCGCAAGACCTACGCAGATCCACGTTTATAGCGATTCTGGCAGCATGTGGGCAGCTTATTACCCGATCCAACCGACCCAATCAGCATGCAGCAATTTAGAGACATTGAAGCCAATCCACGCCCTGTACTTGAGCTGGACGATGCGGCTATTGACGTGTGGCTTGATTTTTACAACCACACAGAGCGATTGCAAAAGTCCGAGGGCAAGTATGAGTACATGCGGGCGTTTGCTGGACGTGCTGGAGAGCTTGCTAGACGTGTCGCAACAGTATTTGCATGTTTTGAGGGAAAGACCCTGATTGATGAAACCGCCATGCGCGGCGCGTGTGCGGTAGTTCAATACTCACTCGATGAATGGCTACGCTATGCCGATGCCACCCAAGTGTCGGTAGCAGACCAACAGGCGCAACGACTGGAAACGTGGTTAATCAGTGAATGCAGAAAGCAGGGCGTAACGATGCTATCGCGTGCGCATGTGATGCACTTTTGCCCGATTGCCGCCCTGAGAAAGGCTAAAGCATTGAACGCAGCCCTCAAGCCATTGTGCGATGCCAATCGAGTACGCGGTGAAATGCACGGACGAAAACAGATGATTGCCGTTAATCCTGATCTATTCAGTTAGCAGATACATGCTAATGATGCTAATCATGCTAATGAAAGCCTGTAACCCTTGCTGTTAAAGGCTTTAGCGTTAGCAGTCCACTTGCTAACGGTTGCTAACGCTACGGCGTTTTCTCAGAGTATGGCGGCATCATTAGCAAATCATTAGCATGCGTTAGCAAACCCACTGCTAACGATAAACCCCCGTAGAATAAGGCTTCACGCCCAAAATTAGCATGATTAGCATGTATTCGACATACGCCACTACTGGCAGGCCAATCTAAGCAAAGCCGAAATACTAGAATTAGCATCATTAGCATCATTAGCATCATTAGCATCATTAGCAGGAATAGCAGGAATAGCAGGAATAGCAGGAATAGCAGGAATAGCATTACACCGACACCCAGCAGGCCAATCACCAACAGACCGCCCCATGTGGGCGGTTTTGTTTTGCCAGCCAATCAAAACAATCTTACAATCTTGTAACTACAATTAGGGTGAGTCATGCTATTTTCATGGGACGAATCCAAAAACCAAAGCAACCAGCGCAAGCATGGGGTGAGCTTTGAAACCGCCAAACATGTGTTTGATGACCCGCTACACCTGAGCCGACAAGATCGAGTGCAAGATGGTGAGATTCGTTGGCAGACGCTAGGCATGATCGAAGGCGTTATGCTGTTATTGGTTGCCCATACCGTTAGCGATGATCAGGGCGAACATATACGCATTATTTCAGCACGGCAGGCCACCAAGCAAGAACGGAGGATTTATGAGCAGTAAACTTTCTGAGCAATCGCGCCAAGAACTGGCAGCACTGGCAGCGCGATCCGATGACATAGACCTGAGCGATATACCCGAAACACAGGCCAGCGACTGGCACGGTGCAACACGCGGCAAGTTTTACCGACCAATCAAGCAACAAGTGACGGTACGCATTGATGCAGACGTAATCGACTGGTTAAAGCAGCAAGGGCAGGGCTACCAGACCCGCCTAAACAAAATCCTACGGCAAGCCATGCAAGAAAGCGTGAAGCCGCATTGATTCGACAGCCACACAAGAACCGCCCCACTGTGGGCGGTTTTGTTTTGGGTGGTCGAATAGGGACTTTCCCGCATTGCATGGGGTTTGTTTTCAAAATCGGTGCATTCGATGGATACCGGCATGGATACCGCCCAACTGGATACCAAATCCAAAAGGGCGTTTCACTGCGCAACTGATTTTGCGCAACTCTAAAAAGTATCGTTTTCGGTGCGTACCTCAGTGCGTACCTGTCAACGCCAACCATCGGAAAACCAACAATCTCAAAACATCGCGCTAGGCCAGCCAATCGAGGGCAAAAGCAGCCAAAACAGGGGGGCATTTTTCATTTTGTTGGTATATTTGTTGGTATAGGATTTTTTACACACCTATTAAATTCAATAAAAACAGTTATTTACTCATTTAATGTGCGTCCCGCTCTGTATTGACTCAAGGCCATTCAGCCGAGTCTACAAACCCTAGCAGCCACAAGCTTCTAGGGTTTTTTATTGCCCAAAGCAGTACAGGCAAATACAGCTAAAAACACCAAGATGCCAAAACTCACTAGATGCAAGCTTATAACCCGTATGACTTGCAGATGAATACCAAGCTTGGCATCTTAGATCAGCAGCCGATCAAAACAAGTCAGTCCGCAAATTCGCCACAAAATAACACTTTCATAAAAAATTCATTTGTTTGCATGATAGCCACATCCGAAAATATCCAGTGTTTCGATGGTTTATCACAGAGGTTGCTATGGCAAAGTCCAAATCCACGCCCGATCCGTTACAGCTTCCGCCTGTAGAGGCGGGTGAACAACCAAAAGAGAAATCCAAAAAAAAACGCGAAGAGTCTTTGGCGTTTCGCGCGTTAGAACTCAGTAAGGAAGATGCCAAAAAACGTAAGAAAAAATCTAAGAAAGACAAATAATCCTGCAAAAAAGCCGCTCAGCGTCGAGCGGCTTTTAGATCCCATGTTGCACCAATCAAAAAAATCAGTGCTTAAACTTGTCTTTGGCATCACTAAATGATGACTTAATCGATGTCCACACCGACTCTGCACCCTCTTTTAGCGACTCCCACGCCTCATGGCTGGCATCGGTAAACTCAGCCAGCTTCAGCTTGCCC
>JBAQKP010000128.1:0-3741 GCA_049301135.1 Moraxellaceae bacterium
CCCCCCCTGTAAAACTGAGATAAATGGTCAATTCGGCACCAACTTAGTACTGATACTGCAAGTTTTGCTGATTATTCTGGCATTTCGACACTACGCTGTGGCAGCAAATCCACCCGCACGCTGGCGGCTAGTCCCGCAGTTAAGGCTGCACTGGCCGAGGTATCAAGCAAGTTAATCCGAACCGGCAAGCGCCGCACACGACTGTTTTGCAGCGGCGGCAACGGCTGCTCAGGGCGAAGTTGGCTAACTTGGCCGCGCAAAACGGATGTCGGATAGGCATCAAGTCGAATCTCAACCAGCTGGCCAAGCTGCATTTGTGCCACTTGCGGCTCTTCAAACCATGCTTCGACGTACAGACTATCGGGCGCGGTCAAGGCCATTAAACGTGCACCTTGCGTCACACGGCCATTTAAGGTTGCATTTAAACTGCTGACTCGACCCGCTATCGGCGCTGTAACCTGCACTTGGCCGTCATCCATCGGCGATTGACTGGTATTTTGGCGGGCGATTTGTAGCTCTTGCTCAAGCTGGGTGCGGCGATTGAACAACGCTTGTTGCTGGCGTTCAGCCGCTTGAATCGCTGCATTTAGACTGCCAATCTGCGCGGCGGTCGCGTCGAGTTGCGCCTGTAATGCCTCGACGCTGTGTACCGACACCAAGCCTGCTTGTAGCAAGAGACGCTGACGCTGTTGCGCTTGGCCAAGTCGTTTTAACTCAAGTTGGGCAATCCGCTGCTCGGCGTGTAACCCTTCGATCAACACCTGTTGTGCCGCTTCAGTTTGTTGATGAATCTCAAATGCTGCGGTTTTTAGCTCAGCCAGTGCATTAATCTGAGCATAACGACTGGCCTGCTCTGTATCCTCGATCACCGCAAGTGGTGCGCCTTGCACGACCTGCTGCTCGGCCTGCACTGATAACGCTGTCAGCTCACCCGAAATCGGCGCGGTCACCCACACGACATCGGCTTTGATATAGGCATTGTCGCTATATTGATCATGTGGTGACTGCCAAAAATACTGACCCAGCAGCACTGCGACGACCAGCAACAATAATAGCAACAGCCAGCCGCGCAAGCACCGCTTGAACTGGTGCGGCGTAGCAGAAACAGGCATAGATCACTCCTTGCGAACCCTGTCAGACAGTGCTATAGTGTACCAATCAGTACACTATACCAATAAATAGATTATCTGCTGCCGATTGACTGTAGTGCTGATTCACCGTGTTCGTGTTTATCACGATTGTATCTGCTCAGGTAGCCTGACCATGCGCCAACCCACGCTTCACCCAGCCTGTCCAACCCAATCTGTGGCAACCTCCGCTCTGGTCGCCCAGCCACGGCCACCGCAAACCCGTCGCGGCACAGAACGGCGCGCAGCCTTACTGTCTGCCGCCAATCAACTGTTTTTGCAGCGTGGCTTTGCTCAGGTCAGTTTAGATGATTTGGTGGCCGAGGTGGGTGGCTCTAAGGCGGCAATTTACCAGTATTTTGGCAGCAAAAAAGGACTTTTGGCGGCCTTGGTCAGTTATCGGTGTGAATTGTTTTTTGACGAAAACGAGCCACCTGAGCACTTGGACAACCAATGTATTCGGGTGCAACTGCTAAAAACCGCTCAATTGATCTATCAAGCATTTACGCGACCAGACAATATTGCTTTCATGCGGTTGATCATTGAAGCGTCGCAAAATGATCGTGAAATGGCCGAATTGGCCTACGACGCAGGGCCGCGCCGTGGCCTAGAAAAAATTGCGACCTTGCTACACGAGGCACATGATGCCGGTCAAATCGACTGCCCTGAGCCACATGAGTCAGCGATTTTGTTTTTGGGCATTTTACGCCACGCACAATGGCGGCTGTTGGTTGGTCTGCCCGCGTTTGAGCCAGACCTGTATGATGACCAACTGATCCCCAAACTGATTGATCGTTTTTTGGCCGCACATCGACGCGTTTAACCGTATTCAGTCACAGCAGCAGCGTGTTTCGGCCTAAAAACACAGCCTCACCCAGAAAAAATCCCGTGCTTGGCTTTGCTGGTTTCGGCTGCATTGCGTATACTCCAATGTTTTTCCGTCATAGGCTGCTTGGCAGGTGGTTGCCAGCCGTTGATCAGGACAGATCTTCCCTCTGGAGGCGACATGGCGCTTAGGCACTTTTTGACGTTAATGGACGTCAGCCCAGACGAACTGAAGCAAATTTTACAACGCGCGATTGAGCTTAAAGCCATTCAGCGGCGCGGCGAGATTTATCAGCCGTTTATTGGCAAAGTCCTCGGCATGGTGTTCGAAAAATCCAGCACCCGCACCCGTATTTCATTTGAAGCCGGTATGAGTCAGTTTGGTGGCAGTGCGATTTTTTTGTCGCCACGCGATACCCAACTTGGTCGTGGCGAGCCGATTGAAGACTCAGCGCGGGTGATTTCGCGCATGCTTGATCTGGTGATGATCCGTACCTTTGCGCACAGTACGGTGCAACGCTTTGCCGAATATTCGCAAGTGCCGGTGATTAATGGTCTGACCGATGCGCATCATCCGTGCCAATTGCTGGCCGATCTCCAGACTTTCATCGAGCAACGCGGTGACATCAGCGGCAAAATCGTCGCTTGGGTCGGCGATGGCAACAACATGTGTAACTCCTATATTCATGCCGCGCATCAGCTGGGTTTTCAACTGCGGGTCGCCGCGCCATATGGTTTTGAGCCAGATCCGGATCTGGTCGCCAGTTATGCGCATTGCGTGACCTTGTGCAAACACAGCGAAGACGCAGTCGATGGTGCGCATCTGGTCGCCACCGATGTCTGGGCAAGCATGGGACAAGAGTCTGAGCAAAACACCCGCAAACGCCGCTTTGCACCGTACCAAATCACCCCACGCCTACTCGATCTAGCGGCTGACGATGTGCTGTTTATGCACTGCTTACCAGCGCATCGTGGCGAAGAAATTTCGTCCGACCTGCTCGATGATCCACGCGCCGTAGTGTGGGAAGAAGCCGAAAACCGCCTGCATGTGCAAAAAGCCTTGATGGAATTTTTGTTACACGAACAGCGCAAAGGCTAAGACACATGCAGCGACTTGATAAAATTTTACAGTCACAAGGCTTCGGTGGCCGTAAGCAATGCCAACAGTTGATTCATAGCGGTCAAGTACAGATCAATGGCGCACCCTGCCGCGATGAACGGACGATGTTTAATCCGCTTGACCTCAGCTTCCAAATCGCAGGACAAGACTGGCTGTATCGCGAAAAACTGTATATTGCCCTGAACAAACCGGCTGGTTTTGAATGCTCACATCAACCGATCAAGCATCGCGCGGTATTTTCGTTATTGCCAACGCCGTTGCTAAATCGAGGGGTACAAAGCGTCGGACGCTTAGATCAAGACACCACTGGCCTGCTGTTGCTCACTGATGATGGGCAGTTTTTGCATGCACTGACCCACCCACGCCAACATGTGCCCAAACGCTATCACGTCCACACCGCCGAACCGATTCAGCCTGCTCAACTGATACAGCTACAAGCTGGGGTCATGCTGCACGGCGAAACTCAACCCGTCGCCGCGGATGATTGCGAACTACTCGACACACAACAACTGATCATGACCATTCATCAAGGTAAATATCATCAGGTTAAACGGATGCTGGCCGCCGTCGGAAATCATGTAACGGGACTACAGCGTGAGCAGATTGGGGGCTTGTGCTTAACGGATTTGGGACTGGCGCAAGGTGAATGGTGTTATCTGACTGCTGAAC
>JBAQKP010000129.1:0-1547 GCA_049301135.1 Moraxellaceae bacterium
TAAAATCGCTGGAAACGGCAACAAATCAGCCAGCACCAGCGACTCGGCTTGTGCGAGCGGATGAAACGGCGCGGCCACAAACAATAGGTCGTCCAACCAGATCTCTTGATACGACAATCGCGAGTGATATTCGGGCGGCAAGGTCAAAAACGCCAACTCCAACTCCCCCGCCAGTACCGCCTGATGCGCCTGCTCAGAGTCGACAAAGCGAATCTCAAGTGCGACTTTCGGGTAGTGCTGCACAAAGCCTTTTAAGACGTCGGGCAGATGATGTAAGCCAATATGATGACTGGTACCAATCGTCAGCCGTCCAGCAACTTCTTGGCTGGCATCACTCAAGCTGCGTCGAATCTCCTGATAGTCCGCAAGCCAGCGTTCGGCTTGGGGGAGTAAGCGCAGCGCGGCAGCAGTGGGTTGGATTTGCCGTCCGATATGATCGAACAAACGTACATCAAATTCTTGCTCTAGACTGCGTAAGCGCTTGCTGATCGCTGGCTGGGTCAGGTGTAGGTGTTCAGCCGCGATAGAAACGGATTTGTGCTGCATCACCGCGATAAATGCTTGTAATCGTGCAGTATTCAAATGACTCTCCAGCAGCGTCAATCGCAGGCACGACTCGGCTGAGTCTGCACGATTGTTACTATTTTGTCGATCAGGCCGTAAATGCGATTGACATTACTCAGATCGGTGTTATCTTAACCGCAAGCCACAATATATAGACTTAACTGTCCGTATACATGCTTAATTGTTGAAAGTGTTCGTTTTGCCGCTGTCTAAGACCGCTCTGCCGATTGCCTCACCGATTAGTTCCATGTGTTCCCTGTGATGTGTCCCTATACATTCTGGCTTTCACGTGCATCCAAGCACAAATTTTTAATGCAATGAGGAGACATTCACATGTCAACTACTATCGGTACAGTAAAGTGGTTTAACGAAGAGAAAGGTTTTGGTTTCATTTCTCAAGACAACGGCGGCGGCGATGTATTCGTTCACTTCCGCGCAATCGTTAGCGATGGCTACAAGACTCTTGCTGAAGGCCAAAAAGTGTCCTTCACCGTAGAAAAAGGCCAAAAAGGCCTGCAAGCTGCTAACGTTACTGTTGTTTAAGACAACACTGCGTTAACGCTTCAAAAAAACCGCTCCTTGTGAGCGGTTTTTTTATGTCTGCTGTTCTTATATAGATTCAATAGAGCGGATCCCAACGTCTAAGAATTGCCCGCAAAAAATGACGCTTGGACAAGCAGTAAAACCTTCGTATTAGATGCTAATCTATTCCAAAAAGTTTTTAAATTGATAAAAATCATAAATTGGATTTATTGAATACGGCTGACTAGAATACAGGCTACCCCGCGTATTTTTGCAAGGTGATGCTGATGTCCGCTCAAACGCTCTACGACAAACTCTGGGATGACCACTTGGTCAAACAGCGCGATGATGGCTCATCGCTGATCTATATCGACCGGCATTTATTGCACGAAGTCACCAGCCCACAAGCGTTCGAAGGACTGCAACTCGCAGGCCGCAAACCTTGGCGCTTATCCGCCAAC
>JBAQKP010000130.1:0-3628 GCA_049301135.1 Moraxellaceae bacterium
GCTCTGGTGTGGTGCTGGCTGGCGGCGCTGATTGGTGTTTCCGTTACTGAATCGACTGATTCCGACTAAATGTGGGTAGCTTAAGACCTTTTTCTTTGTGCATCCAGATATAAAATGCACGACCCGATAGGTTGTCGTCGGGTACAAAGCCCCAAAACCGACTGTCGGCACTTTGATCTCGGTTGTCACCCATCACAAAGTATTGACCTTCTGGCACAACCACCTGCCACACCTCACCGGCACGCCCCATAAACTCACCACCATTGGCAGTATTCACAAATGGGGCTTGGCTCGCCGCTGAGATACCGATCAAATCACGGATCAAATGAGTTTCACCATCCAGCGTTTCCTGATAAAACTGCTCGTAGCTCTGCTCACCTTGATCAGTCAGTAGTGTGCTGACGACAGGTTGGCCATTGACGCTGAGTTGATTATTTTCAAAACGCACGGTATCGCCAGAGACACCGATCACCCGTTTAATATAGTTGATCGACGGTTGCGGTGGATAGCGAAACACCACCACATCGCCACGCTGTGGCGTGCCACTGCCAAAGATTTTTTGGTTGATCAATGGCAAACGTACACCATAGGCAGATTTATCAACCAAAATAAAATCGCCAGTCTCAAGCGTCGGCAGCATCGACTCAGACGGAATATTAAACGGCTCGATGATAAACGAGCGCACCACCAACACCACAGCCAACACCGGCCAAAAATCATATGCCCATGCAACTGCGGTGTTTTCGTTGCCTTTGCCGCGTGTGGCGCGCTGTTTCCAGACCAGCTTATCCAGTAGCCAAATCACAAAAAACACCAGCGTGGCCGGTACGAGAATCAGGTTAAAATCAAAATCCATCACACACTCCGGTCACGCAATCGCGTATTTTTTACAGTCAAGGCAGCGGCCAGTGGTCTACAGACCGCTATCAGGGTTACTTATCAATTTTCAGCACGGCCAAGAAGGCTTCTTGTGGAATCTCCACACTGCCGACTTGCTTCATGCGTTTTTTACCTTCTTTTTGCTTCGACAACAGCTTTTTCTTACGCGACACGTCACCACCATAACACTTGGCCAATACGTCTTTACGCATCGCTTTGACGGTACTACGCGCAATAATCTGACTGCCAATCGCCGCTTGAATCGCCACGTCAAACATCTGACGGGGAATCAGTTCTTTCATTTTTTCGACCAAGGCATTGCCGCGATAACGTGCATTATCGACGTGAATAATCAGCGCCAAGGCGTCGACTTTTTCACCGTTGATCAACACATCGACTTTGACCAGCTTGGCTGCTTGAAAGCGCACAAAATTATAATCCAACGAGGCAAAACCGCGTGAACAGGATTTTAGGCGATCAAAAAAATCCAACACCACATCGGCCATCGGAATTTCAAAGGTGACCGAGACTTGGTTGCCCAAGAACTTCATGTCTTTTTGCACACCGCGCCGCTCAACACACAGCGTCATCACGTTGCCCAGATATTCTTGTGGCACCAAAATATGACACTCGGCAATCGGCTCACGCAACTCTTCGACGGTGCTGCCGTCTGGCATTTGTGACGGGTTGTCGATATAGACAATCTCACCACTTTTCTTCACGGTTTCGTAGATCACCGTGGGTGCACTGGTGATCAGATCCAGATTGTATTCGCGCTCAAGCCGCTCCTGCACAATCTCCATGTGCAACATGCCAAGGAAGCCACAGCGGAAACCAAAACCAAGCGCATCAGAAGACTCTGGCTCAAAAAACAGTGCCGAGTCGTTGACGCGTAGTTTTTTCAGCGCTTCACGGAAAGCTTCAAAATCACTGGAGTCGACCGGAAACAGACCCGCATACACCTGTGGTTTGACCTGTTTAAAACCCGGTAAGACATCAACATCAGGGGTTTGTTGCAAGGTGATCGTATCACCGACCGGCGCACCAAAAATGTCTTTAATCCCCGCAATCACAAAGCCGACTTCACCAGCTTCTAAGATGCCAGTTTCAAAATGCTTCGGCGTAAAAATACCCACTGAGGTCACCGGATGGGTTGCACCAGTTGACTTGACCAGCATACGGTCGCCTTTTTTAATGCGGCCATGCCGTACCCGCACCAGCGACACCACGCCGAGATAGTTATCAAACCACGAATCAATAATCAGCGCTTGTAAAGGCGCATCACGATCACCTTCTGGCGCTGGAATCCGCTCGACCAAGGCTTTGAGCAACTCATCGACACCCAAGCCAGTTTTGGCTGAAACACGCGGTGCATCACCGGCTTCAATGCCAATAATTTCTTCGATCTCGTGAATGACTCGCTCTGGCTCCACCTGTGGCAAGTCGATTTTATTCAATACGGGGACAACTTCGAGCCCTTGATCAATCGCGGTATAACAGTTGGCGACCGATTGTGCTTCGACCCCTTGTGCCGCATCGACCACCAACAGTGCGCCTTCACAGGCGGCTAAGCTACGCGAGACTTCATACGAAAAATCAACGTGGCCAGGCGTGTCAATAAAATTAAACTGATAGCGCTCGCCAGTATCTGGCTGGGTGTAATACAGGGTGACCGAGTGTGCTTTGATGGTAATCCCGCGCTCACGCTCCAGATCC
This sequence comes from Moraxellaceae bacterium, assembly GCA_049301135.1. GTDB lineage: Bacteria > Pseudomonadota > Gammaproteobacteria > Pseudomonadales > Moraxellaceae > JAYXXU01. Next base: position 2,596 of record JBAQKP010000130.1, read on the forward strand.
ATCGAATCCAGCACCTGCGCCTGCATTTCGCGATCTTCTAGCCCGCCACATTTTTGAATAAAGCGGTCGGCCAATGTCGACTTGCCATGATCAATGTGGGCAATAATCGAAAAATTCCGTATATTGCGCATCGCAATAGATTTTTTAACGTCAGACATGCAAAAGTTCCGGCAGAATGTACAACTGAATGTACATACCCTCAAGATGACTCAACAAAGAGTATGGGCAGTGGTTCAAGATTGGGCGCGATTATATCAGGTTGTGCGATGGAACGGTAAAGCGTGCCAACGATCATCCGGTGTTTGACTCACTGCCAGAGGCTTAGACTGCGCCTGCTGATGTTGCATCGGATGAAGTGGTCTATTTTAGCTTGAGGGTATGACCCCATACGCCTGTTGAAAGGCCAGCGGCATCCGCATGGGTCGTCCAGTCGATAACTGAACACAGACCCAGCGTGTTAGCCCCTCAAAGACCACACGCTGATCGTGAGCTCGAACAAACTGATAATGCCGATACAGATTGAGTAAATCCCGCTGACCGAGCCATGTCCGCAGTTCAATCTGCTCATCGACAAAACATGCGGCTTTATAGATCAGTTGATGCTCACGCGCGACCATTGCTGCATCAAGACGCTGATAAGCGGCCAAATCCAGCCCCAACTGCTGCGAGTGTTGCCACGCCACCTGCTCGACCCATTGTAAGTACACCACGTTATTGACATGTGCAAGACCGTCAATCTGTTCCGGCTGCACCTGTACGTGCGTGTGATAGCGCAACTCAACCATGTGACTGCTTCAGGGGCTGACGCTGCACCATCGGCTTGGGCTGTTGCGGGGTGTTCATCCACGGCGATGCACCGTAAAAAGAGCCGTTCAGTTGTGAATGATGAATTAAAAATGTCCGAAAACACCAATAATAAGCGTGATCCACCGGCTCAGACACTGCCCAAAAATCCTTCAGCTCACCTTGAAAGGTCAGACGCGGCCGATTATAAATAGCGCGGCCAAGCGCGATCACCGGCTTACCATGAAAT
>JBAQKP010000131.1:0-16923 GCA_049301135.1 Moraxellaceae bacterium
AGTGTTTGAGGTCGCCAAACCGATTCAACTGAATCTGGCTCGGTGAGTGCAAAGCCGCATAGTGCATGGCAGGCCTATCCGCTAATATCGTTGCGCGTAGTGTAAAGGATTGCAGCTTAAAAAACGAAATCCAAATCAGTCGTCTCCGTACAAACTGCACAAAAAGCAAAACGCCCAGATGCTCGGCACTTGGGCGCTTGTGTGAACTTCAACGGCTCGATTGACACGCGGCAGATTAGCCCAAACGTTTGACTTGCTCGGCAAAGCGCTGACCGAAGCCTTTGGCAGTGTCCAAATCACCAGCGAGTGGCCCTTCTTCTGCACTCGAATCGGACGGAGACTGCGCCAATAGACCGACCGAACCACCCAAAAAGTTCACATCATTGCGGTCGGCGGCTTTGCTGTTCGACGGCAACACGCCCAAGCTCATCCAGAGCATGCCGTGTTGACTGGCGAGCGTCACCAAATACTGTAGCGTCGAGCCTTTATCGCCATTCATCGAGGCCGAGTTGGTAAAACCAGCAGCCAGTTTGTCCTGCCATGCACGGCCGTACCACGGCTTGCTCGATGCGTCGGCGAATTTTTTAAACTGCCACGGCGCACCACCCATATAGGTCGGCGCACCAAAAATGATTCCGTCAGCAGCAGCCAGCGTTTGCCACTGTGCGTCGGTGAGGTTGCCTTCGCCATCGATTTTGATCAATTCAACCGTCGTATCCGCGACGGCTTGCGCACCGGCCTGTACTGCTTCGGCTTGTTTTTGGGTGTGGCCATAACCACTAAAATACACGATGGCGACGTTTGACATGTTGAATACTCCGTTGTGAGAACAAACTTGATACTTGGATTATTATGCGCAACCGACGCGAATCACAGCGCAGTTTGGTGGATTCACTGTCTATAAAAGGTTAACAATCTGCCTGTTTAAACGGCAATGCCTGCAAGGTAGATTGATAATAGCCCTCAATTGCCACCCGCTCACGCACCAGAAAATCCTGAATGGCCGCCATAAACGCAGGCTCACGCAGCCAGTGCAACGACTGCGTATATACCGGCGCAAAGCCACGAATCAGCTTATGTTCGCCCTGTGTGCCCGGATCAAAATAACGCAAGCCGCGCTGCAATGCATACTGTATGCCTTGGTAATAGCACAACTCAAAATGTAAACAATCCGCCTCAACCAACGCACCCCAATAGCGGCCGTACAAAGTCTGCTCATCTTGCACAAACAGTGCCGCCGCAATCGGTTGACCGGCCGCATCGACCGCTTGCGCCAAGGCCAACGACTCTGGCATGTCACGGCCGATCTGCTTAAAAAAACTCGGCTGCAAATACGGCTGCTGACCGCGCACCCGATAAGTCATCGCATAACACTGATAAAACCAATCCCAGTCTGCATCAGTCAACTCCCCGCCTTGCAACCAACGGCAGCTGATGCCTTGAGCGGCGACTTTCGTGCGTTCGACGCGGATGCTTTTACGCCGTTTGGCGGTCAACGCCGCTAAAAATCCCTCAAAATAACTATAGCCCTGATCTGTCCATAAAAACTGGCAGTTCAGGCGCTGCGCAACTGGAAAGCTTTCAATTGGCTGTGTGATAGCCAGTTCACTGAGTGCCTGATCAACAAACAAGCCATGCCACGATGACGCTTGCAGCCGCTCGGCCAGCGCGACAACCGCCTGCGCCAGCATCGGCCACACCACAGCCAACTCGACCCCAGCCGCCAACAGCACCCGCTGTCCGGTCACTGGCGTAAACGGCACACTAGTCACCAGACGCGGCAAATAATCCAAGCCGTAGCGCCGATACGCATCCGCCCACGCATGGTCGAACACATACTCGCCGCGATTGTGATTTTTGACAAACAGTGGCAACGCCGCCAGCGGCTGACCTTCGGCACTGCGCAACACGATGTGCTGCCCCAACCAGCTTGAACCCGCGCCAATCGCCGTATTGTCTTCGAGTGCCTGCCAAAAGGCACGGCTTAAAAATGGCTGTGTGGTTGGCCATAACTCAGCGGGGATTTCGGCCACACTGGCGACGTATTCCAGTAGAACCGCGTCAGGCAATGTTGATTTGGATAACACAGGTTCAAGCATAGTAGGTTGCACCGCAGTTTTACTGATGAGAGGCATTTGGGGGATCACTCGAACCACAGCATGAACAGACTGGGCATAAACCACAACTGAACAAGCGAGCATTCAACGAGATTTGAATTCACGCATCCGCTCGCAGCGCCTGCCAATCGCGACCACTCGGTTGCTGAAATAGCCTGAGCCCAAACTCCGGCAAAATCGCCAACACATGATCAAACATATCCGACTGAATCGCCTCATACTCGACCCACGCTGTCGTGTCGGTAAAACAGTAAATCTCTAACGGCAAGCCGGTTGGACTCGGTGGCAACTGGCGCACCAGTAACGCCATATCCTGCCGTAGCTTCGGATTACTGCGTAAATACTGCAACAGATACGCCCGAAATACCCCAAGATTGGTCATGCGCCGACTATTGACCGCTGCCGCCGCCGCATCGCCATGTAACATCGCCCGATTCCAATCTTCGATTTCGGTTTGTTTATCCTCCAGATAATCCCGAATTAGAAAAAACCGCTGAAACTGCTGCTGCTCGGCAACGCTTAAAAAGCGCACACTGTTTTGGTCAATATCCAACGCCCGCTTAATCCGTCGTCCGCCACACTCCTGCATGCCGCGCCAGTTTTTAAAAGAATCAGTGATAAAACGCTTGGTTGGAATGGTCGAAATGGTCTTGTCAAAATTCTGTACCCGCACATTGTGCAGCGCAATATCAATTACATCGCCATCGGTATTTTGGTTCGGCATTTCGATCCAATCACCGACCCGTAATAAGTCATTCGAGCGAATCTGAATACTCGCCACCAGCGATAGCAAGGTGTCTTGAAACACCAAAATCAACACCGCCGCAATCGCGCCGAGTCCAGACAACAAAATCAACGGCGAGCGATCCATCAACGAGGCAATCATCAACAGTGCAGTGATCACATACACGATGATTTTAACCAGTTGGATATAGCTTTTAATCGGTCGGTCAACTTTGCGCTCGCGGCTTTGGTACACTTCGTTGACCACATCTAAGCCCGCGCCGACCGCCAAAGCCAGACTCAGCACAATAAACGCATTGGCGATATTTTGTACTAGGTTGACCAGCAAAATCGGTAAGCCATCAATCTGCGCCACCCCAAAACCCAACACCAACGCAGGCACAACATTCGATAGTCGTGGAATCAGTTTGGACTGATGAATCTGTAAACCCAGCACCCAATCGCCAAGCTGTAGGACTTTTTGGATACTGCGCACGATGATTTTTTTGGCGATCCAATTACTTAGCCACGACAGCAACAGCAGTCCAAACAACAGCACCAATGGCAAAATCCACGGATAAGCCAGCATGATGGCTTGTAGCATTTCCCACACGTCTGTCATCAGCGTTACCCAATCGTCGATTAAAGTGGTTTTATACCACTGTATCGCGTCGCGTGAGTGACTAAAACAGTGTGTCGGTGGTCGATCTAAGCAATGACCAGTCGTTCAAATCACTTAGATTGCACGTCAACCGATGACGCATGAGTTGGCACACTGGCTATACAAGCCCATGAATCGTCAGCTAATATTCAGACACCTTCATTTTTCAAAGGAATGAGTCATATGAACCACAGCAACGCATCAATCCAATATGCCCTTCGCGCCAATTTCTTTGGCTACAACGACGAAACCTATTACGTCGCAGGTCATCAGATCCAACAGATCTATGACGATTTAGCACAGGCCAAAGCGGCGTTATTTGCGCTTGAACTCGAAAATGCACGGCAGTTTGAGTTGTACGAAGTCGACAGTTTTTTTAATGCCGATGACAGTTTTATTGAAAAAATGGATGCGTTTGTGTTTGAGCGTTGCGGCGAACATATCGCTGAAAATGGCGAGGTGATCGAAGGCACGATTCCCGAGGCGTTAAGCGATGCCGATACGGTCGAGTTTGTGCAGATGGCGGGCATGAACAGCTACCAGATCATCGAAGTGCCGACTGACAAACTGTTTTATGCACTGTGGCTCACTGGACAGCAGCAGTATGCGCTCAACCACGACGAGAGCGGCACATCGCTGATCTATGCCGAAAGCGCACAGCAATTGCTCGACAAACAACTCGAAAACGTGATGTATACGCTCGACGATGCCTTGACCCTCAGCGGTACGCTTGAGCAACTGAGCGACAGTCCAACGCTGCTACAAGCCGCTATCGACAGCCAAAAAAACCTCAGTTACAACAGCAAAACACAGCAACTTCAGATTAAAGACTATGACCCACAAGCGTTACGCGCGGTGCATGAGCTGCTTAAATCACCCTTGTACGAGGTGCGCACACTGAGCTTGCCAGAACTAATTCAACTCGAACAACAACACGCCGATGACCCCTACGCATGGGATGAATAAGCCTCTGTATGGTTGTCCGGTTTTAATATAGGCCGAGCCGCTCACCTTGCTTGATACAGCGCTGGTAGCGGCCATCCACTCGATTGGCAAACCACGCCGTGTTGTAGTCACGGCTCAGTTTAGGCCCTGAAATCACTACCTCTGGCATGATTGCGTAGTCTGGCTGCTGGCTAAAGCGAATCTGATACAGCCGCTGAATCTCCAGATAAGTATCGGTTTTTTCGAACTTCTCCGATTTTTCTTTTTTCAGATCACGGCGGATCTGTCTGGCGCTGATCGGCACGGCATACTGGGTAAATAACGCCTGAATCGCCAACTCCGTAGTACTTGGCTTGCTCAACACGTCTTTGTCACGTCCATACAATAACAAGTCACCATCAAGCGCAAGCTGTTGCTCGGTTAATTTATTCACTGCCTGCTGTAGTGCAGCGTTACGGCTTGAGTACATGCCCGAGTTATAGTCGGCAAAGCGATACAGCGGCTTGTCATACTCCGCCGAGTACATCATCAGGCGATGAATTCCGTAATACAGGCCACCCTCGCGGGTGTATAAATGATCACGCAGCGCGGCCAGATTCATCGCGTGGGTCTTGTGCTGATCGGCATAACTGATATGTACCTGCATCGAACCCAGTGTGGTGATCGGATTAAAATACTCCGATAACGGCTGACCGGCAAACAGCCCCGCCACGCCGGTCAGCAGGCCAATATTGTAGTTATCCTCAAAAAACGCAAACATCTCACGATACAACTGATCCAGTTGTTTTTCGGTTTTGACTCGTTGTAAGCGCCGTGCAAAATTATCTTCTGGAGTGGGTTTTTGTTTGAGCATGTCTTGAAACTGACCAGCGACAAACTTACCCAGCTTGGCTTCTAGGCGCTGATTCATCTCGGTCATGGCGGTTTCACCCAGTCCCGCGACCACTGGATCAGCATGAAAATTCGACTCTTGATCGACCACCGCAATAATCGTACAGCTATTGGTTAAATTACGCCGAATCTCCAATTGCTGCATGATGTTCAGGGTTTGCTCTGCCCATTCGTCACGCTCCGACACGCGTGCCGGTATCAACTTGCGCATTTGCTCAATGGTGACATCGGGCGCGGTGGCTTGTTTGATTTTGTCACAACTGGACAAGCCAAATAGACTGATGGCGCACAGCACGGCGATAGAGGCTTTTGATTTCATGGGACTCATCAAGCGATAGGGTCAGCGAAGGGTGCAGAGGTTCATCAAAAAACGGCGTAGTATGCCACAGACGCGCCAAACCATCATATGACCTCAAGGCGCGACCTTAATCCGTCAATGGATGCGGCGTAGACCAATAGCCCTGCGTGAGTTGAAATAGAATTTTCGAACGGTGTTGTGGATAACCCGCTTGGAGCGCCCACCTGAGGAATGCAATCACAGCTTCTCGTTGTGCTATATTCAGCAAGCAAAATTTGGTTTCCAACAGCTCGCTATACGTTAGGCAACACAGTACATCCGCGATACGAAACTCATCACGCAACTCAGCAATCAGATACGCAGGCAATAAAAAACGCATGCCCTCCGAATTGGTAAACGACAAGGCACAAGAAAATTGATCTAAATCGGCTGGAGAAAGTGCACGCCAATCATCATGCTCATCCTGAGCGCGACAATCCGCCAAGGTTTGTGCGGATACCATGTAATCATCCCGCGCGTCTGCTTCACGCAATCCCCACCCTTGACCCAGCACTACCCCAGCAAAGGCTTTTTCGATCTGTTGAATCAATCGGTTGAGTTGTAGCTCCTCAATAATCGGCTCCAGCGCAGCAGACCACATCTCGACTCTTATGGCGACTTCCTCAACTGGCAAACCCAGTACATCGCTGACCACCGCGTACAGATCAACCGCCAAATCAACACACGGCTGGATATTTTCAGCGGTCAGCCCACCGATCACACACACTGGCACGTTCAGTTGCTGCTTGGCTTGACGCAACGTGGTCAGGCTAACGGTTTGTGCGTTCGGCTTAGTCGTAGAAGCATACACCGCCCCAAAGGCCACATAACTCGCCCCATCCGCCACCGCTTGCCGCGCGAAATCCAGCGAATCATGACACGTACGCCCGATAATCGCCGCTTGTCCCAGCCGTTGCCGTGCCTCGATCACACTGCCGTCAGACTGCCCTAGATGTACGCCGCAACCAAGCTTTTCAGCCAGCGCCACGTCGTCATTGATGATCATTGGCACAGCGTAGCGTTGACAGAGTGCAAGCAGTTGCCGCGCCTCTACTTCGCGCTCAGTCGGTGCAGTCTGCTTGCGTCGATATTGCAGCAATGCGATTGCACCCGTCGCCAGCGCCGCGTCAATCTTGGCCAGCAACAACGGCAACGGATCATCGTTGCTGATCAAATATAAACCCGCCGCAAGCAGTGCCATGTTTAGTCCACTGCTTGATCAAGGCGTTTGATATGCACCCGATCTTGACTCGGATCAGTCAGGCTGAGTTGACCGCGCACGATATCGCCAAACATCCGAAAATCCGACACAAAGCTCTTCAGTGGCTGTTTAAAACTGGCCGGTTTGTTGTGTTCAAAGAAAAAATGCCCGACCCATGCACAGGCATAACCGGCCACGATACCTTTGATCAACGGCTTAACCGAACGCTTGCGAATCGCTTGGGTCGCGCCCAACAGCCCCAGACTACTGCCCAAAAAATGCAATTGGCGACAGGTCGGGTTTTGGTGTTCGCCGAGATAAAATTGATAAAACTGATCTTTGACCACTGTCGATACGGCTGTTTTTGCAGTGTTGGCTAGATTTTGCTGCATGATCCTTGACCTTGTAATAACCTTGAGCGCTGAGTGTAACCAAGCCTAGACCGCACGAACAGCCCCAAACTGTAGCGTGAATCGGTTACACTGCTGCACACTTTTGAATGCTGTTGCCGGAACCTTTGCATGACCACCCAAGCCCGCTTAAATACCTATTGGATCACCTGTGCTGACGGGCTGGAATCGCTGCTGACCGACGAACTAACCGAACTTGGCGCACAGATTGAACAGCGGGTGCAAGGCCGGATCGTGATCAAAGGCACACTGGAAACTGCCTATCGAATTTGTCTGTGGTCGCGCTTGGCCTCGCGGGTGTTGTTGCCGATTCACAGTCATGAGGTCGAAGAACAGCGACAAGGCGACGTGCGGGACGTGGCTGAAGAAATCTACGAAGGCGCGGCCAATTTTGACTGGTCGCTGGTGTTTAATGCCGGTTGTACTTTTGCGATCCGGCTACAGACCGAACGCGGTGTGAAGGTCAATCCACAATTTGCCACCCTACGCGCCAAAGACGGCGTGGTCGATGCGTTTATGGACAGTCAAGGCCGCCGTCCGAGCATCGACACCAAACAACCCGAAATCACCTTAACAGTATTAGCAGGCGTCAAGACCCATACCTATAGCCTTGATTTATCAGGCGATAGCCTACACCGACGCGGTTATCGGCAGATCATGACCGACGCACCATTGAAAGAAAACCTCGCCGCAGCGATTCTGCGTTTGGCCGGTTGGCACAATACCAACTTTGATGTGCTGATTGATCCGATGTGTGGTTCGGGTACGTTTCTGATCGAAGCGCTGATGATGCGCACCGACCGCGCAGCGGGCTTAAATCGCCGCTTTGGATTTTTGGGTTGGGCAGGTCATGATGTGTCACTGTGGCAACAACTCAAACAAGAAGCCGAGCAGCGTCACCAGACTGGTTTAAGCCAGCCGTTACCGCGCATGTATGCCTACGATGCTGATTGGAACGCGGTCAAAGCCACGCGGCATAACCTGATTGCGGCGGGCTTGGAGCAAGCACTACCACGCATTCAGATCGAAGAGCGCACCCTCGCCGACTGGCCGGATTTTGCGCTACAACCCGACCAAAAAGTGCTGCTGATCGCCAATCCACCATATGGCGAGCGCTTGGGTGAAAAAATCCAAAACCGCGCCCTGTATCAAGGTTTAGGCTTACGGATGCAACACGCTTTGTCCGGTCAACACGCCGCGATTATTGCCTCGCATATTGAACAAGCCGACGTGCTGCCGATCCAAGCCAATAGCACCACGCGCCTGATGAACGGTAACCTGCCGATTTATGTGCGTACCGGTACGATTCTTGCGCCGAGTAAATCCGCGACGTTCCTCAAAGACTGGCAGGCACAGCCGGTCGAAATCGAAGGGGCGCAGGACTTTGCCAATCGCCTGCAAAAAAACCTAATCAACTTTAAAAAAATCGCCGTGCGTGAAGGCGTGACCAATCTGCGCATCTATGACGCTGACCTGCCCGACTTTAATGTCGTGGTCGATCTGTATGGCGACTTGGTGCATGTGCAAGAGTACGCCCCACCAAAAACCATCGACCCCGAAAAAGCCAAACAACGCTTTAACCTTGCCCTGTTGGCGATTCGGCAAGTGTTGGGCGTGCAGCGCGAGCAAGTGTTTATCAAAACGCGCGCCCGTCAAAAAGGCACTGCCCAATACGAGAAAAAAGGCGACGGCGGCAAACGCTATATCGCACAAGAAGGCAAGGCGCGTTTTTATCTCAACATGACAGACTATCTGGATACCGGTCTGTTCCTCGACCACCGTCCGATGCGGGCGCGTCTGGCGGCTGAAGCACGTGGTAAACACATGCTGAACCTGTACGCCTACACCTGCACCGCCAGCGTACAAGCCGCACTCGGCGGCGCGGCCAGCACCACCAGTGTCGATCTGTCTAATACTTATCTGGATTGGGGCAAAGACAATTTTGTGCTGAACGGCCTCACGGTCGATCATGCTGACCAGCAACATCAGTTTTTTGCAGCCGACGTGTTCGAGTGGATTAAGGACGGTAGCGAACAATACGATTTGATTTTTATTGACCCGCCGACTTTTTCTAACTCGAAAAAATTCTTTGGCACCTTTGATGTGCAGCGTGATCACGCCTCACTGATCCGACGTGCCATGAATCGCCTGTCACCGGATGGCGTGCTGTATTTCTCTAACAACTTCCGCAAGTTTGAGCTTGATCCTGAACTGGCTGAACGGTTTGCGGTGCAAGAAATCAGCCCGACCACGATTGGTTTTGACTTTAAGCGCAACACCGGTATCCATCGCGCGTGGCGGCTGCGGCATTTGAACGCACACTAACACGCCGCTATGTGTCGCTATGTGCTGTGAATACACAAAAAAATCCACTCAGAGTTGAGTGGATTTTTTGTGATGGCAGGTAAACAGCTCTAGCTAAAATGTCTGCGTCTCAAAACGAATGCCACCAGAAATATTATGTAACTCCACATCGACGCCATACAGTGCCAAGCCAGAAATACGCGAAATCTCTATGATTTGATCAAGATTACCACCCCAGCGATAGCTAAAAGGCTCCGAACCAAAACTCGCGGCCGGTTGTGCGGCCAGCACCTCACGACTATTGTCTTGTAAGCCTAAATTTGCGCCCACTGCCAAGCTTTGTCGATCCTGCATCACCAACAGATTATCCGTATTCTCACGATCAATCAGCCGGAGGGTACGCGCCAAAAGCTGTAATTGTGGATTACGCTCGACCGGCACTGCTGCTTGCCGCACCACGACGATCACTTCATTTTCGTCGGCACTATACGCCAAATAGCGATTTTTCAACTCTTGATCGGATAGCGGTTGCGCAGCATGTGCAGCCGCACAGCCGACAAACACGGCGGATACGAGCAAACGGCGGGATAGCGCAGCGAACGCCACCACTGGCATGGTTGGATCGACGCGGCGTGCTTTAACATGAGCATGTTGAGACATCTTCTGGCTCCTGCCAAATATGCTTATTGTTGGTCATCGTTAAAGCTATCAAGAAAGCACGACGGCTGCAATCGCCGACCGATATTTGGTCAAGAATTTATCCCTCACAAGCGGATTAATCAGTGCTCACTCGCCGACAGATCGCAGCATACCTGTGGCAGATCGCTGGCACAGCGCAACGCGATAAACGCGCCATTTAACAGTGTGGCACGCTGGTTATACACAAATGGCCGACCCTGCACATCAAACAAGCCGCCACCAAGCGCTTCAAGCAACGCTTGGCCTGCGGCGGTGTCCCACTCTGAAGTCGGATGCAGGCGCGGATAGACATCAATCTCACCGGTCACCATCAAACAAAACTTATAGGCACTGCCCGCTTCAACCGTGGTGTACGCCTGTCCTCGCTGCGTCAAACGCTGTAAAAACTGCGCGTAAGCCGGTTGTTTGGCACGGCGTGACATTGCCAGTCGCCAGACCGTAGGCGCAGTCGATTGGGCAACAACTGCATGCCAGATGGATTGTGCATCAATCCGCCACACCTGACCTGCGGCCACTGCATACACCTCATGTCGCACCGGCACGGCGATCACCGCCAGCACCGCACGACCCTGCTCAATCAGCGCGATATTCACAGTAAATTCGCCGGTACGCTGGATAAACTCCTTGGTGCCATCCAACGGATCAACCAACCAAAAGCGCGACCACAAATGTCGCTCACTCAAATCAGCCGACTCTTCCGACAAGACCGGCACATCGGGAGTCAATGCAGCCAGCGCCAACTCAATCATCTGATGCGCAGCCAGATCAGCGGCAGTCACCGGTGATTCATCTGCTTTCTGCTGAATATCCAACAGCGCTGGATCAGCGTAGAATACGCGCAATTGGGCACTGACCTGCTGTGCTAGACGCACCACATCGACCAGTAACGCATCGACTGCTGTGCTGGTCGATACACTTGTGGGTACTGCTATTGTGGGTACTGCTGCCTTCATAAACCCGTCCTTTTTGTCATGAGCATGATGTATGAGTATTGCATGGAATCAAATTGAAACCGTGATGTTCGATATGGACGGCACACTGCTTGATTTAGCGTTTGATAACTTTTTTTGGCGTGAAGCCGTGCCACAAGCGTGGGCGCAACAAAACAACCATCCACCGGAACAGGCCACACACACCTTAAACCCACAATTTCAACAAGAAGAAGGCTCGCTCAACTGGTACTCGCTGTCGTTTTGGAGCCAAACGTTGGGAATGGATCTGGAAACCTTAAAGCATCGCCACAAAGACCGCATTGCCTTGCGTGCTGGGGTGTATGAAACCCTCGATGCCCTACAAAAAGCGGGAAAAACACTATGGCTCGTCACCAATGCACATCCCTTGGTACTGGATATTAAACTGGAAAAAACAGATCTGGCCGACCGGTTTAGCGAAATTATTTGTAGCCACGAGATCGGGTTTGCGAAGGAACAACCAGAATTTTGGACAACCATGCAGAATCAATATTTTTTTGAGCCAGAATCCAGCTTACTGATCGACGACAGTGAGCCGGTGCTACACGCTGCTAAAGCCTTTGGTTTGCAGGTGCGCGGTATTCGTCAGCCGGACAGCCTATTGCCGCCACGTTTTAACCTACAGCATCCAGCACTTGACCACTTGACCGACTTACTAAAAAACCTATGATTGATCCGGCACGTTGTCACCATTGGCGTGCTGGACTCAATATCTCGGAGGTTTCGCCCAATGGCCACACAACAGCAGCACGCCGAGCATGGTCTGACTCCGCACAGCATGCGGATTGATAAATGGCTGTGGGCGGCGCGTTTTTTTCGCACACGCAGCCTCGCTAAAGCTGCGATTGAAGGCGGCAAGGTTCACCATCAAGGCGAACGGGTCAAAGTCAGCAAAGACATTCGTGTTGGCATGGAACTAGAGATTCGGCAAGGCTTTGAAGAAAAAACCGTGGTGGTTCGACAGCTCAGCGAGGTACGTTCTGGCGCATCGGTGGCGCAAGCCATGTACGAAGAAACGCCAGCAAGCATTGCCAAACGTGAGTTGATTGCCGCGCATCGCAAGCTATCCAATCTTGCCCGTCCTGATCATCGCCCCAATAAGCGTGATCGGCGACAAATTCACCGTTTTCAGCAAGATAATACTGAGCGTAGCAATGCAGCCTATAGTAGCAACGACGAAGGGTTTTAATACTTCAGGCTGCGACAATCAGCGTCGCAGCAGTTAATCTCCCCCCTATCTAATCGACCCAGTTTTTGACACTATAGCCCTATCGACACAGTCCATCGGCAGTATGGATCGTGTGGCTGACCTTCCCAACCTGCTCCAAGCCATCAACACATTCAGAGGTTCATGATGAACGAGAACAAAAGTAAAGCCCTCGCGGCGGCACTCGGTCAAATCGAAAAACAATTTGGCAAAAATACCGTCATGCGACTCGGCGACCCGATGTCGATTCAAAAAATAGAAGCCGTCTCTACCGGTTCACTTGGCCTTGACATTGCATTGGGGATTGGTGGCCTACCCAAAGGCCGGATTATCGAAATCTACGGGCCAGAGTCCTCGGGTAAGACCACATTAACGCTGCAAGCGATTGCCGAATGTCAAAAAGCCGGTGGCACAGCCGCATTTATTGATGCCGAGCATGCGCTAGACCCCTCCTACGCCCGCAAACTCGGCGTTGATATCGACAACCTATTGATCTCCCAACCCGATCATGGTGAACAAGCGCTTGAAATCGCTGATATGCTGGTACGCTCTGGTGCGATTGACATGATTGTGATCGACTCGGTCGCAGCCCTCACACCCAAAGCCGAAATCGAAGGTGAAATGGGTGACTCCCATATGGGTCTACAGGCACGTCTGATGAGCCAAGCCCTGCGCAAAATCACTGGCAATGCCAAACGCTCCAACTGTATGGTGATTTTCATCAACCAGATTCGCATGAAAATCGGCGTGATGTTCGGTAGCCCCGAAACCACTACCGGCGGTAATGCGCTAAAATTCTACGCGTCGGTGCGACTAGACATTCGTCGCGTCGGTCAGATCAAAGACGGTGAGAGCATTATTGGCTCTGAAACCAAAGTCAAAGTCGTAAAAAACAAAGTCGCACCACCGTTCCGCGAAGCACTGTTCCAAATCTTGTACGGCCAAGGCACCAACCGTCTGGGCGAACTGGTCGATCTGGCTGCCGGTGAAGACATCATCCAAAAATCTGGCGCATGGTATGCCTACCAAGGCAACAAGATCGGTCAGGGCAAAGCCAATGCCTGCCGCCACTTGGAAGAAAACCCAGCACTGGCCGAAGAAATCGACGCCGAAATCCGTCGTCGCCTGTTAACCAACGTCGGTGCTGCACCGGTCGAGCAAGACAGCCCTGAAGACGAACCGTTTGACATCGCTGAATAAGCCTGTCGCCGAGTACGCACCGGATGTCTGCTAGCAGCCCTAACAATCCTCGCGTGGCAGCCCCACGCATCCCAACTGGCGCACGCTTGCGTCAGTTGGCATTTGCCTATCTCGGTCGGCGGGAATACTCCAAGCAAATGCTGACCGACAAGCTGCTGGAGACTGGTGCAGACCGCAGCGAGATCCAGCAATTGGTTGAAGAATTGGCCGATAGCTGCTACCAAAGCGACACCCGCATGGCCAGCATGACGGTGCGCAGCAACCTGCGGCGTGGTCGAGGTCAAGCCCGCATCCAGCAAGATCTGAAAAAATACGCAATTGATCCAGCACTCGCGGCAGACGAACTGGCGGCAACCGATTGGTTACAACAGGCGATTCAACTACGAATTAAAAAATTTGGCACAGCGTTGCCGATTGAAGCCAAAGAAAAAGCCCGACAGTTTCGGTTTTTGCAATATCGTGGTTTTGATTTAGACGTGTGTAGACAAGCCTTGGCGTGGCAGCCAGAAGATGAGTGATTTTTTGATAAATAATGTTTTATAGTCTAAAAATTTTAGGCAAAAAAAAGGAACAGGTTTTGGGGCCTGTTCCAAACTGGAGCGGGAAAAGGGATTCGAACCCTCGACCCCGACCTTGGCAAGGTCGTGCTCTACCAACTGAGCTATTCCCGCTTAAACCGTTTTGATTCAACACTTAAGTATTGCAATCCTGAACCAATGACCGGCATTTTAGCCAGTTTTAGCTGTCTGTCAACAGTTTTTTATCCAACCGGTTGCAAAAGCGCGTTTTTTACTCAGTCCGCCCGTCGCCATGTCGTACCCTCCCGACCGTCTTCCAGCACAATCCCTGCGGCCAGCAAGTCTTTACGGATCTGGTCGGCTTGGGCAAAGTCGCGTGCGGCTTTGGCGGCTTGACGGGCTGCAATCTGCGCCTCGATCTCTATTTCGCCTAAACCTTCGCTGACCACATCGGCACTGCCCTGCAAAAACGTCACCGGATCTTGGTGTAACAGCCCCAGCATCGCCGCCAGTTGTTTTAGGTGCTGTGCTAACGCTTGCGCAGCAGTAATTTGACCTGCGTTTAACTCACGGTTGATCTCACGCGTCAGCTCAAACAACACTGCTAGCGCTTCTGGCGTATTAAAGTCATCGTTCATCGCGGCAACAAAGCGCTGCTGGGTATCGGCAATCATCATATTGTGCGTTGTACTGCTGTCCGCTGTGCCCGCTGGCACCAATTTTAAGCATTGGTAAAAACGGGACAACGCTTGACGCGCATCTTTTAATGCCACATCGGAAAAATTCAGTGGGCTACGATAATGACTCGCCACGATAAAATAACGAATCACTTCGGGTGAAAACTGCTGCATCACATCACGAATGGTAAAAAAGTTGCCAAGTGACTTCGACATCTTTTCGCCATCGACGTTCACAAAACCGACATGCATCCAATAGTTGACGTAAGTCTCGCCGGTCGCCGATTCGCTTTGGGCGATTTCGTTTTCGTGATGTGGGAACATCAGATCGCCGCCGCCGCCATGAATATCAAAGTGATTACCCAAGCAGCAGGTGGACATCGCCGAGCATTCAATATGCCAGCCCGGCCGACCTGCGCCCCACGGCGATGCCCATGATGGCTCGCTTGGCTTGGCGGCTTTCCACAGTACAAAGTCAAACGGATGTTGTTTATCACGCTCTACTGCGATCCGCTGACTCGCACCGGCTTGGTTATCTTCGAGCTTACGGCCAGATAAACGCCCGTATTGTGGAAAAGATTCAACCGCGTAATACACATCACCGGTATTCGACACATAGGCATGCTGTTTTTCGATTAACGTACCGATCATCTGCTGCATTTCGCCAATATAATCAGTGGCGCGTGGGGCTTCATCCGGTGGCGCACAGCCGAGCCGTTCGGCATCTTGGTTCATCGCAGCAATAAATCGCTCAGTCAACGCGGTCATGCTTTCTTGGTTGTCTTGGGCGCGTTGAATGATTTTGTCGTCAATATCGGTGATATTACGCACATATTTGACTTGCCAGCCTTGCGCCCGCAAAAACCGAATCATAAAATCAAACGATACCATCACTCGCGCATGCCCAATATGACAATAGTCGTAGACGGTCATGCCACAGGCATACAACCCAATCTGGCCAGCAACGCGTGGCACAAACACTTCCTTACGGCGAGTTTCGGTATTGTAAAGGGACAATGAACCAACAGACGAACCAGCAGACATAGTCATACGCTCTCATCACACTGCATCATGCAGGAGAAATTTAGGGAGTCCGATGATACCGGCTCAGAGGTCAAATATAAAATATCCCCTTTATTTTTTTCGAGCAATTCGCAGCAAATGCTCTGGGCGTCTTTATAGTAGGCAGATTCAAATCTGGGATCGCAATGATTCACACATAGCGCGTCATCCGCCCATCACGCACGAAGCCCAGCACCGTCATATTTGCCTGCTGCGCCAAGCGAATCGCGAGGCCAGTCGGTGCAGAAATCGCCGCAAGCACCGGCAAGCCTGCCCGTGCGGTTTTTTGCACCAACTCATATGACACACGCGAGGTCAGTAGCACCACGCCGAGCGGTGGCTCAGCCTGCAACAGCCGCCAACCCAGCAATTTATCCAAGGCATTATGCCGTCCGACATCTTCAAACACCCGTAACTGCACTTGCTGCTTCGCATCGACATAACACAAACCCGCCGCATGTAACGCGCCGGTTTGCTGGTTTAAGGTCTGCTGGCTCGCCATCTGCATAAATGCCTGACTGATCTGCGCAGGATCAACCGGCACCGCCTGTTTGACCACATCACTGATCGGCGTGATCTGCGGCGCGAGTGCAGCTAGCGACTCTACCCCACATAAGCCGCAACCGCTGCGCCCGACCAATTGCCGCCGCTGCTGCTTAAGTCGCGCAAAACACGCTGCCGCCAACTCAATCTGCACCAGCACACCGTCGGTACTTTCGACCACATCGACCGCATAAATCTGACTGGCGTGCTGAATAATGCCTTCACTGAGTGAAAACCCATACGCCAACTCACGCAAATCCTGCGGCGTCGCCATCAGCACCACATGCGAAATCCCGTTATACACCAAGGCAATCGGCACTTCTTCGGCGACGGTCAGCGTGATTGGCTGCCAGTCGTCTGTGGTTTGCGGCTCAAACTGATCTGCGGTCAGACGCTGTATAATGGGGAATGTATTCATCAAGTATCGGACGACACACTTAACCGCACCGGAATCGAC
>JBAQKP010000132.1:0-2158 GCA_049301135.1 Moraxellaceae bacterium
GCTGTAGCCTGCGTAGGCTTGCCTAAAAACGCTTGTACCGCCCGCACCAGATCTTCCGGTTCGGGCATCCGACCTGCACCGACATCGCCACAGGCCTGCTCACCAGAATCCGGCTCTAATACGCTAAAACCATACTCACGCAAAGTATCCAGATTGCGCTGGGTGATGCGGTTTGCCCACATCTGTTGGTTCATGGCAGGCGCGACCAACACGGGCGCAGGGGTAGCCAAAATCAACGTGGTCAGTAGGTCATCGGCCAAACCCGCCGCCATCCGCGCCAAACTGTCAGCACTGGCGGGCGCAACCAAAACTAAATCCGCCCAACGCGCCAATTCAATATGCCCCATGCCCGCTTCGGCTTCAGGGTCGAGCAAGGTGGTATGCACCGGATGACCAGATAGCGCCTGAAAAGTCAGCGGCGTAATGAAGGCTTGTGCGCCCTCGGTCATCACCACCCGCACCGCAAAACCGGCATCACGCAGGCGGCGCACGAGGATTGCGCTCTTGTAGGCGGCGATCCCGCCGGTCACACCGAGTAAAATGTTGTGGGTTGTCATCTGGGTCACCGCTGTTTTTGCCAATATTTCGACATATGGCCGCCTGATTGCTGCGCAACCATACCACCAAACACGATACGGCCAAAAGTCTACGCTAGGCAATCGGTGGTTTTTGCGGCAAACTTGGACACATTATTTTGAGCAAATTAAACAGATAGGCGATCCATCTCTAATGAGCATTCGACTTTGGCCAGAATCAGAACGACCGCGTGAACGGCTGCTCGACAAAGGCGCGCATAGCCTATCCGACGCTGAACTGTTGGCGATTTTTTTACGCACCGGCACGGCCAAATCCTCAGCGGTGACGATGGCACGCGATTTACTCACCGAATTTGATGGTTTGGCAGGGTTGTTGTCCGCTCGACCCGAACAAGTGATGCGCTGTCATGGCATGGGGGTAGCCAAATACGCCCACCTGATGGCCGCGCTGGAACTCGGCAAACGCTACGTCGAAAGCGAACTAAAAACCGGTGGCCTGCTCGACCAACCCGAACGGGTCAAACAGTACATCAGCCAACAGCTTAAACCAGAGCGGCAAGAGGTGTTTGCGGTGTTGTTTTTGGACAGTCAGTTAAAACTATTGGCGTTCGAGAAGCTGTTTTTTGGGTCGATCACGCGCTGTTCGGTGCATATCCGTGAGATTCTCAGCCGTGCCTTGGCGCATCAAGCCGTACAAATCATCGTGGCGCACAATCACCCCGACTCGCCCGCGATTGCATCCGATGCAGATTTACAACTGACTGCGCAACTGGCGCAAGCCTGTCGCTTACTGGATATGCAACTGGTCGATCATGTGATCGTCGGCACGACGGGTGCAGTGTCATTGGCGGAACTGGGCAAGCTCTAGGAGAGCTGTCTCAAGATTTTACTGAACGTCTTGCATGATTTTGGCCTGATAAATCGCCGCAATCAGATCGGATTGAGTCACGACACCCAACAACTGATCTGTTGCATTAGTCACGGCGACTTGATGCAGACCTGCATCCGAAAACAGCGGCACTAAATCGGTCATCGGTTGCTCAGGCCGTACCGCCGCTGTGTCAAACCTTAAAATATCCGCAACTTGTCGCGCCCAATAATCGGTTTCGGGCTGTAACACATGCACTGCTTGTTCACGCAGCAGCAAAAAATCAGACAGTGACAGCCAGCCCTGTAACTGCTGTTCAGCATTGACGACTGGCAGAGTGCTTAACTGATGTGACTGTAAAATCTGTAACGCCTCAGTCAGCGAGGTCGATAGCTGCACACGAATCACATCACGACTCATCAGGTCAGCACAGAATTGATGTACCTGATAGCGGCGCGCGAAGGCTTGGGCTTTGGCATTATTGAACAACTGCTCCAGATCTTTTGCTCCAATATCCAAAAAACCATCATGCCGCCCAAACGCTTGCTTTAAATCCTCGATATCAAAACCCGCCCGTACACTCGGTAACGGATCAGTGGTGTGATGCGGACTCGGTCGCGCCACCTGCCGATGTGGATATTGCCGCCCCACCAGCCGATTAAAGCCAATCGCGGCCAGCACCATCAAGGCCGAATTAATCGCCACAGGAGTCAACACAAACTCAACGCCCATCTGGCGCACCGCTGTCCCACTG
>JBAQKP010000133.1:0-8930 GCA_049301135.1 Moraxellaceae bacterium
CATCAGGACACCCCATGAACGCCGCAACCCTCGTCCAAAAAGTCTGGAACTTCTGCCACACCCTGCGTGATGACGGCGTGAGTTATGGAGACTACCTCGAACAACTCACCTACCTATTGTTCCTCAAAATGGCTGATGAACAAGCCAAGAGCCCACTCAACCCTGTGCAAGTGGGCATTCCAGCCGGTTACGACTGGTCGAGCCTTGCCGCGCTATCGGGTGAGCCACTCGAAGCGCACTACCTGCACATTCTGCGCGAACTCGGCAAGGCATCTGGCATGCTGGGTGCGATCTTCTTTAAAGCACAAAATAAAATCCAAGACCCCGCCAAACTGTCGCGCTTGGTGCAGATGATCAATGACCAAAACTGGAGTAGCCTGACCTCTGATGCCAAAGGCGACCTCTACGAAGGCTTACTGCAAAAAAACGCCGAAGACACCAAAAGCGGCGCAGGCCAATACTTCACCCCGCGCCCACTGATTCAAGCCATCGTCGAATGCGTGCGCCCGCAACCGATGAAAACCATCGCTGACCCTGCCTGTGGCACGGGTGGTTTTTTCTTAGGTGCGCAAGAGTGGTTACTGCAACAAAAACTGGATCGGAACCAAGCCAAGTTTTTGCGTGAATCGACCTTTTTTGGCAATGAAATCGTCGCCAACACCCGTCGTATGTGTCTGATGAATCTGTATTTACACAGCATTGGTCACTTAAACGGCGAGCCTTCAATTGATCGCTCAGACGCACTGATTAGCGAGCCGAGTAAAACCGTAGACTATGTGCTGGCCAATCCGCCATTTGGCAAAAAAAGCAGCATGACCGTGACCAATGCAGACGGTGAGGAAGACCGCGATGCACTGACCTACGAACGGCAGAGCTTCTGGGTCACCACTTCAAACAAACAGCTTAACTTCCTTCAGCATATCGTCACCATGCTGAAAGCCGACGGTCAAGCAGCCGTCGTGCTGCCCGATAACGTCTTGTTTGAAGGTGGTGCGGGTGAAGTCGTGCGTAAAAAATTGTTGGAAGGCGGTGATGTACATACCATCTTACGTCTGCCGACAGGGCTATTCTATGCACAGGGTGTCAAAGCCAACGTGGTATTTTTTGATGCCAAGCCAAAGTCTGAGCATGTTCAAACCAAAGGGGTTTGGTTTTATGACCTGCGCACCAACAAGCACTTTACCCTGAAAACCCGACCACTCAGCCGCAGCGATCTGCAAGAGTTTATTGATTGCTACAACCCGATCAATCGGCACGAGCGCACCGAGTCTGAGCGGTTTAAATACTACAGCTATCAAG
The DNA here is from genome assembly GCA_049301135.1 of Moraxellaceae bacterium. Classification (GTDB taxonomy): domain Bacteria; phylum Pseudomonadota; class Gammaproteobacteria; order Pseudomonadales; family Moraxellaceae; genus JAYXXU01. The sequence goes on from JBAQKP010000133.1 coordinate 1,300, forward strand.
ACATTATGGCGCGGGACAAAGCCAGCCTTGATATTTTCTGGCTGAAAGACAGCAGCCTAGACAATATGGAAGACTTACCACCGCCTGACGTGTTGCAACAAGAAATTATCGAACATCTTCAAGCTGCGTTGAACGCGTTTAGGGACGTGAGTCTAGGACTAGAGCGCGTTTAAAAGATGCTTGCTGTTTTGGTAGGTCATCGCGCTTGGCCTGCCAAACCTTAATCTACAACACAGCCGCATCATCATGGTTTGAGATTGAGCAAATCCTTAAATCATGCTCAAATTTGGTCAATACCCTGCGATGGATTGGCTCACATGGCAACCGTAAAACCTGATCACTGGAAAGCAATCAAACTTGGCTATAGCCACTTTTTGGAAATGTTTGCGGACGATTTTTTTTACGATGACTTCGGTAATCTTTGTATTTTACATGGAATCGTCGTCAAACCCACTGGGGTCTGGGTTGAGGGAGAGCCGTACACTCGATGGTTGGAACCTCAAGAATACAAAATGTATTTTGAACACCCCGACAATGATCTCAGTAAGCCGCTTGTTTCTTTTCCAATGGATTTCTACCAGATTGAGCGTCTGCTCAATTTTTTATCAGATTCTGTTGATCCAGAAGTGATGCAGTATTACACCGAATTCTGGCAAAAACACGCTCCGACAGACACAGTGATCCAGCAAAGAGCTATACCCCAGCGCACGCCAAAACGACAAGTACAACAGGAAGACGAGATACTCCAAACACTGCGAGATCTTGGACACGATCCGTTAAATCTTTTGGAAGATAGACGCGGCTCTCAGACTGGAATCAAAGTTCAGGTCAGAGATGAGCTATTTCTGCGTATTCCTTGGTTATTTGGCTCCAATGAGGTCTTCAACAAAGCATGGCAGCGGCTGAGTAAATCAAAGCAAATCATCCGCCCACCCGCGCCAAACCCGTGATCGATATAGGCCAAATCCATATAGGCCAAACTGGCATATAAGCCCATATAAAATCGTACTTGTTTTGGCCTATATGGTCAGTAATAGATTACGAAGCACCACGATTGATCACACAAGGTGCTTCGTTATGACATCTTTCAACACACGACCCAACCCTATTTTTTCGTCACAGGATGGGCTGGCAACTACAGCTCAGGCTGCTGACTACCTCCAACTCCAATCACAGACGCTCTATAAATGGGCGTGCTATGAATCTGGACCAATTCGCGCAGTGCGGGTGGGTCGAGCCTTACGCTGGCGGATCACTGATCTACAAAAACTTAAAAATGGGCAGTAATCGCCATGCAGCAGCCTACCGAGATTCAATCCATCTGGGACAGCTATCACCCCGCACCAGCAGCGCATATAGAGCTGGTGCGTTATGGTTTACCCAGTACATCTGGCAAAATTGTGCCATACGGTGCAAGAACACCTAGCCACCTACCATCAGAAGCTGACTATCTGGTTTTGCCCTTGCATAACGCTTATGGAGAACTGAACAACCTTGCGTATGTGTCGGCAGATCGACAGTTTTTTGCATTGGGGACGCCTAGGCTAGGCAGTTTTGTACTAAACCAGCCCATCCGCAGTCAGCCGGTCTACATACTGTCTGATATGGCACAAATCACGGGGTTTTGTGCCGCACAACTGCCATGCGTTGTTGCCTTTAACCCAGACAATTTAGCTTTTGTCGTTAGGCAGTGGATTGATGCAGGCTACTCAGTCAGCGTGCCTTTTAATCATACACAGCGCGAATCTATCTGCACTGCACTGGTCAACAGTGGTGCAGTGCTGCTTTTGCTGGATATTCCGCTAGATTTCTGGTCAGACAGTGAAAGCCTATTTCAGGCTATCGAGCGCGCGCGACAAGAAGCCAAAAAGGCTGAAGTGATTGTGTGGCCTACACCAGTACCGATACGCGCTGAACTTCCCACTGTAAGTGTGATGAAACGCGATATGTTACCAATGGTATTGGCGGACTATATTTATGACCAGTCGGATCGTATTCCAATCGCACCAGACATGGTGGCGGTCTCTGTGCTTGTTTCACTCTGTAGTGTATTGGGTGCGAGAGTCGCTATTAAGCCGAAGCAGTTCGATGACTGGTCTGTCGTCGCCAACCTATGGGGTGGTTTTGTCGCACCCCCATCCAGTAAAAAATCTGGAGCATTCGATGCGGGTATTAAGCCTCTCGAATTTCTCGTCAGTCGGGCAATGCGGGCATATGAGGAAGAATGTATCAAATATGATTTGGCACAAACTCGACAAAAAGCGGTTGAAAAAGCTACCAAAAGCAAAATCGACAAAGCGGCAAAATCCGGTGATGACCAGATGATCGACACACTGATTCAAGAGCTTAAAGACGTGCAGGATCAAAACCATCCTCCTGCGTTAAAACGCTACAAAACCAATGACAGTAGCCCAGAAGCATTGGCCGAGTTGGAAGCCAGTAACCCCAATGGCATTATGATTTGTCGAGACGAGCTATCAGGTCTGCTGGCCAATCTGGATCAAGAAGGTAATGGCGAGGCACGCGCTTTTTATTTAGAGGGTTGGAATGGCACTGGTGCATACGAAAGTGACCGCATCATGCGCGGACACGGATATATACAGAATCACTGCCTAACACTCTTGGGTGGCATCCAGCCTGACAAGCTGATTGCCTACCTTGAGCCTAGCATTAAAGGATTGGGAAATGACGGCTTGATGCAACGCTTTCAGCTGATGGTTTACCCTGACCCAGCATTATGGCGATATGTTGATCAAGCACCCAATAAAGAAGCTCGTGAGCAGGTCTATCGGCTATTTGAGCAGATTGATCAGCTGACCGCATTTGATTTAGAGCGTTTAGGCGCACGGCCAGCAGATGACTATAACAAGCGCCCTTATTTTCGATTTACTGCCGATGCACAGCAATTTTATATCCAATGGGTCACGCAACTAGAGCTTCAGCGAGTCCCAGCAGCAGAGCATCCAATCTTGTGTGAGCATTTGCTGAAATATAACAAGTTGATGCCTGCGCTCGCCTTGCTGTTTCATCTGGTTGAATCGATCAGTGTGGGTGGTTTAGGCTCAGTCAGCTTACGATCTGCCGAGATGGCCGCAGATTGGTGCAACTATCTAGAAAGCCATGCGCGGCGGATTTATGCGACGGTCACTGATGCTGGGCAGCTGACAGCGGCCAGCCTCGCAGCACGACTGGTAAAGCTCGATAAGCCAAATGCTGACAAAGCGCACGACTGGGTCACCAGCGGCTTTACCGCAAGGCAAGTCTTGCGAAAATCTTGGCGCGGATTAACGGAACTAGACAAGCTACAACACGCATTGGATATTCTGGTCGAACAACACTGGCTGATGAGCGAGGAGATTTCGACCACCATCAAAGGTGGCAGGCCAAGCGTGAACTACCGGATCAACCCTAAAATTTTTCAACAAACCGATGCCAGCGGCATGACATAACTGACAAAACCACCCTCTCAACCAGTTTTGTCGGTTATGTCAGGTCGTTTTTTGGGTTTTATTATTTTTGGAGTGCATCATGATTGAGCAGACGTTTTTGAATCAGGTACAAATCATTTACCAAAACGGCAAACCTTTAATGGCGGTTTTGCCTCATCAAGAATGGCAGAAGGTGGCAGCATACGTTCTTGCTCTTAGCAATCAGAATCTGAATATCCCGCCTGCTGTTTTGCTTAGAGTGTTACGACATCGGATTACCCCAATGCGTGCGTGGAGAGATCACTTGCAGTTATCTCAACTCCAAATCGCTGAACGTATGGCAATCACTCAGCCTGCATACTCTCAACTTGAGCGACGTGCAGCACCAACGTCCAGCAGCATAGAGGCATTTGCAACAGCGATTGGTGTAGAGCCATATCAGGTGCATTGGTAAACGACCAAAGTTGTGAAAAAAACATAAATTGGCGCTGTGAATGGTACGAATGCACTGTCTTTTAATCGGGCTATAAGCAGAATATAACAAACCAATCTATATAATTGATAAAAAACAATAAAAACCTATTTTTTGCATAAAAAAGTGAGTTTATGAATCAAACCTCATGGAGACCTTCTCAGCACCGTGGGACATAAGCTGTTTATAAGGTGTGTGGATGTGAGATGACTCAATAGACAACGGCAGCAACCTCTTGCTACGATTTCGAGGAGCACATATCAGGCAATTGATCAGTAATTCATGTGATTTTGGCTACATGGTGGCTACATGAGTTTAAAAATAAAAACTGATCAAAGTGGTGTGCATCACAGTGCGTTGTTTTTTATTACTAAAAATGGTGGGCCCGTCGGGACTTGAACCCGAAACCAACGGATTATGAGTCCGCTGCACTAACCAATTGTGCTACAGGCCCACGATTGCGCTGCACTGCTGTACGCGCGACGCATTATAGGGGCAACTACGGCAAAGTGAAAGCCTGTCGTACCAATTCAGCTTTAGCGTTTTTTATGCTAAGCAAAGCATTTTTTACGCATAAGACTTAGCATAAAAAACGCTAATCTAGCCGATCTTTTAGATTTTTGGGCATATCGCACATGCAAGATCTGTATTTTGTGCTGGCCGGGTTGTTAGTTGGCTTTTGCGTCGGGGTGACCGGCGTCGGCGGTGGCTCATTGATGACGCCGATTCTGATCAGCGTGCTACACGTACCGCCACATATTGCGATTGGCACAGACCTGCTGTATGCCTCAATTTCGAAGTTTTGTGGCTCGTTGGTGCATGCCAAAAAGCTGAATATCGTTTGGCCGATTGTGATCTGGCTATCGATTGGTAGTATTCCCGCCTCGTTTGCCACGACGTGGGCGTTGAGTTTTTTCTTTGATGGTGCGAATGATTATAAAAAAATCCTCACCATGACCTTGGGTTTTATGTTGGTGGTGACTGGGATTTCGATTATTTTTCGCCATAAAATCGAGGCTTTTTTTGCAAGACGGCGGCATTTGGCCAATCCAGACCATCTGCATGAAGACAACCAGCCGTTTCAGATGAAAAGTAAGGGCTTGGTGGTGTTTATGGGCATGGTGTTGGGGGTATTTGTCACGTTGTCGTCAGTTGGTGCTGGGGCGTTTGGCATCATGGCGTTGGTATTGATGTTTCCGCATTTGCCGATGATTCGGATTATTGGCTCAGATGTGGTACACGCGGTGCTGCTGACTTTGGTGGCCGGTTTGGGGCATATGGCCTCTGGCAATGTCGATTTTTATATGCTGGGACTGCTGCTGATCGGGGCGATTCCGGCAATTGTGGTCGGCACATTGCTCAGTTCAAAACTGCCTGAAAAGACCATTCGGCCGATTTTGGGTACGACCTTGCTGCTGCTGGGAATTAATTTTTTGGTCAATCCGATTAAGCAAAAACCCGTTGCACCGGCTGTGCCGATGGTTAGTCAGGTCGGCACGCCCGTGACACCAGTCCGTTAACTCAGCGGTACGACCCGCATCACTTCCTCGATGGTGGTGATGCCGTCGGCGATTTTACGCGCACCCGCCAGCCGTAGCGGTTGCAGGCCTTCTTTGTAGGCTTGCTGTTTGATCTGGTTTAAGCTGGCTGACTCGCCGACAATCCGCTTCATTTCATTCGATAACACCAAAATTTCATACACACCAATCCGGCCTTTATAGCCCGTGCCACGGCACTGCTCACAGCCGACCGCCTGATAGATCTGCGCCGGTGGCGTGCTTTTCCATGGCGCGCACAGTTGACTCCACACCTCGACATCAGTGGCAATCGGGGTTTTGCAATGTGGACACAGCGTCCGCACCAGTCGCTGTGCCATCACACCCAAAATAGTCGCTGCAGTCAAAAACGGCTGCACGCCCAAATCATGCAGACGGTTGAGGCTGCTCGGTGCGTCGTTGGTGTGCAGCGTCGACAGCACCAAGTGACCAGTCAATGCGGCTTGAATCGCCATCTCGGCGGTATCCCGATCCCGAATTTCACCGACCATAATAATATCAGGGTCTTGCCGCATCAACGCCCGTACCCCATCGGCAAAATTCAAATCAATCATGCCTTGAATCTGCATCTGGTTAAAACTCGGCTCAATCATCTCTATCGGGTCTTCGATAGTGCAGACATTGACCTCATCGGTAGCGAGTTGCTTGAGCGTCGAGTACAGCGTAGTGGTTTTGCCCGAGCCAGTTGGCCCTGTGACCAAGATAATCCCGTTCGGGTGTGCGGCCATTTGTTTCCATTTGGCCAGATCGTCACCGACCAAGCCGAGTTGCTCAAAGCTACGCACCAGCACTTCGGGGTCAAAAATCCGCATCACCATTTTTTCCCCGAACGCGGTCGGCAAGGTCGCCAACCGCAATTCGGTTTCTAACCCTTTGGGGGTACGAGTTTTTAAGCGACCATCTTGCGGTTTACGTTTTTCGGCCACGTTCATACGGCCAAGGATTTTAATCCGCGAAATCACCGCCAACAAAATCGGCGCGGGCATGTCGTACACCGTGTGCAGCACGCCATCAATCCGAAAACGCACTCGCCCACCCTCGCGGCGCGGCTCTAGGTGAATATCACTGGCGCGTTGATCGAAGGCATATTGCAGCAGCCAATCGACAATGCGCACGATATGCTGGTCGTTGGCATCGGGGTTTTGGCTATCGCCGAGTTGTAGTAACGCTTCAACCCCTTTGGCGGTGGCATCGCTGCTGCTGCCGATGTTGTTTGCACCGGCAATCGCGCGGGTCACTTGATAAAACTCTGGCAAATAGCGGCTCATTTGCTCAGGATTCAGCATCACCCGCTCAATCTGACGCGGCTGCACGATATGTAATAGGTTATCAAACCAATCATCATAAAACGGCTGATCAGTGGCAATCGTCACCACGTCTTGAGTGACCGCAACCGCCAGAATCCGATGCCGCTCGGCATAGGCAAATGACATCACCGCCGTAATCGCAGGCACGTTGATTTTTAGTGGATCAATCCGATACACCGGCAGCTCGGCTTTTTCGGCCAACCACGCGGTTAAGGCGGGTAATGTGAGTTTTTGTGCAGGGTTTAACTGATCAGTCAGACCAAATTCGGCGATGATTTGCAGCGGATGCCATTGCAGCTGATCTTTACGGCGCGCGGTGGTGCTGACCAGATTGACATCGCGCTGGATCAAGCGGCCGTCTTTCAACAACTCTTCCAAGCACCAGCGCACATCGACCTGAAATGAAAAGCCCATCTTATTGTTTTTGCCGTTTAAATGACGCTGTACCGAAGGACTTACCTTATTGATCATCGCTGCTGAACATCCTGAATCATTATACGATCTGATTGCACCACAAAACGCACATTAACTGTCGCGTAAGCCATGCCATATACTCGCTCATCTTGCTGATAGGCAGGCCGTGGGTCAAGCGACAATAGGTGTTCGATTTGTGCCATGTCGCTAGCCTGTAAGTGGCCGTGCTGGATCTGCTGCTGTACCGCGTGCTTGGCCTGCGCTGACCACTCGACCGACAATCGTCGCGGTGCATCGGGGGCAAAGCCACTGACCGCGTCGGGATGCGCATCGGCATAGGCGATATACGGCTTAATATCGACAATCGGTGTGCCGTCGATCAAATCCGCACCGATCACTTCCAGCCGTAACTGGCCGTCTTGGCTATACACGCGGCCACGCTTGACCACCGACA
>JBAQKP010000134.1:0-15532 GCA_049301135.1 Moraxellaceae bacterium
CCAATATTTTACTGCGAGAAGGTCGCACCGATGATGCGGTCGAGCTATTGCAGTCGTTTCAAACCAGCTCGCCATTTTTTCGGGTCATGGCACGCTATAACCTTGCCTTGGCCTTGCTGCGCACGGAATCCAGACCACAACAGGCACTGACCGAAGCACAAATCAAACAACGCCGCGCGTTGGCGATTGATATTTTGGATAAGCTGCTCAAAAACCAAGAGCCCATGATTCCAGTCATTGTGCAGCCGCGCCAAACCAGCGAAAACGAAAAGACCGGCCTATTGGGTTTACTCAGTCGCGACAACAAAACGCCCGATCTGAATACGCCGACCCGCTTGAGCTATCTGGCAGTCACGGGTGGTGGCAAAGATTTGGAATTTGAAGATATTATCGAAACAGAACGCCTGAATTTACGTGATAAAATTGCCTTATCGCTCGCCTTCCTGCGCTTGACTGACCAACAAAGCGAACTCGCTCGCGAAACCTTACGCAACGTGCGTTTAGATAGTCCTTACAGCAATCAAGCATTGCTGACCAGTGCGCATGTGTTTTATCAGTTGGGTGATTTTCAACGCAGCTATAACTTTGCCACCGAACTGTCACGGCGGCATGCGGCAGATCCGTTGGTACAGGAAGGCTGGCTACTGGCAGCACGCGCATTAGAGGAACAAAATAGCCCGCAAGCGCGCGAACGCTACAATGAAGCCACTCGCCTGTACAAGGCGCAAGCAGCACGCCTCAATGACCTGCTAAACAGCCTTGAACAGCGCGATGTGCTGGCGTGGTTTCCAACCGGTCAGATTGATCCAGTACTATTGCCTGCCCCACAACTGCCCGCTGGCAATCAGTCAGGACTGTGGGCACAATTGCTCGATCAACCGGATATTCTTTCGATCTTGCAACAACGCAGACAAACCCAACTGCTCAGTCAACGCCTGTCGCAATATCAACAACGCCTTTCGTCATTAGAGTCAAATCGTTTAGCGGATGCTGATGATAAACTCCGTTTGGTTGAGGCGCGTAAACAGTATGAGCGCGTCAAACAGCAGTTTGAGCAAGCCGAACAACAGGACGACATTGCACTCAAAGCTCGAATCCGCGCCCAGTTGGAGCTACGCCAGACTTATCTGGCACGTTACCTGACTGAAGCACTTCTTGGCCTGCAACGGCTAGACCAATCTGCCAACAAGGATCGTTGAGCATGCGTGTTGCTTTATCCTCGCTCACCGTCGCGGTGTTGCTGGTTCAGTGGCCTAGTGTGGCATATGCCGCCACAGGGACACTGGCCGATCTAGAACGTGCCGCACCGGTTGCGCCGAGCGTCGGCAGTAGCATGGCTCTGAGCGCGCAAGATGAGCAACGCCTCAATCAACAACTGTATCAACAACTGATTCAAGAGGCCGAAAAAGCCGAAGAACCAGCCACGATTAACAGCTTTTTAAGTTTGGCGGATCAGATTAAGTTTGGTAGAACCGTCGATGAAACCCAGACGCTTGAGAGCCGTGCAGCCTTTTATCAAAGACGCCTCAGCACTGCGAGGCCACACAGTGACGCGCTACTTTATGAGTATGCCAGCAACTTAGATAAACTCGGTAAAACCACCGAATCTGCGGCAGTCGTTCAACGCTTGCTACAGCAAAACCCCACGTCAACTTATGCCAGCGAAGCCAACTTTCGCTTGGCCGAAGAGGCATTTGTGGGACAGCGTTACCGTGAGGCGATTGCAGGCTATCAGGCCGTACTCAACAATCTGGAAACCACACATCGTTTTTGGCCACAGGCACAATACCAATTGGCGTGGGCGTTTTATCGCTCTGGCCGCTTTGACGAGGCGATTACCCCGTTTCAACGACTGATTGATCATTTTAATGCTAAAAATAGCTTAACCAACTCAGAGCGATTACGCCTTGAGGATAGCTATCGCACGCTATCTTTGGTGTTTGTACAACTGGGTGGCGCACCGGCACTGGCCAACTACTACGCCAATCAGCCGCTGAATGCTGAACAAGTACGCCTGTATCGCGAGGTGACGACTCGTTTTACCGAACAAAAGCAGCCATTTGACGTGGCGCAAACGTATGAACAATTTATCAAAGTACATCCTCTGTCGGCTGAAACGGCTGAGTTTAGCCAAGCACTGATTCAAGTGTATATTGATGCAGGTTTTGCGCTGGACATTATCCGCGCCAAACACGACTATGTGCAGCGCTTTGCCCTCGATGGCGCTTACATCAAGCAAGCCGATCCTGCCTTGCAGGCCACGATTCGGCCACTGCTGAAAGCTCACTTAAACAGCTTGGCATTGCATTATCATGCCAGTGCACAAACGCAGCCGCAACTCGCACAAAAACAAGCCGATTATCAAAAAGCCGCTGACCTGTACCGGCAACAGTTACCACTGGCCACCGACAGCGCTGATCAAGTGCGTATGCTGCAAGCGTTGGCCGAAGTGTTGTATCGTGGCGAACAATATCCAGCCGCAATTACCGTGTTTGAGCAACTGGCTTACGACCAGCCACGTGGCACTGATCCAGCCGAGTCCGGTTATTTTATTTTATTGTCCTACCAAGCGCTGTTAAAAGCCGCCACACCTGCGCAACAAACCGAGCGACTGGCCGCCCAAAAACAAGCCACGCTACGCTACGCCCAAGCGTTTGCCGATAAACCACAAGCCGCTGAAGCGATGCTGACCGTGCTGGCACACTATCTCGAAAAAGAACAACTGCCTGTGGTGGCTGAACTGGCACAACAGACCTTACCACTGCCGAGCCTAACGCCGATCCAACGGCAAAGCACGCAAATCATCTTGGCCAACGCCTACTTTGACCAAGCACAATGGCAAGCGGCCGAACAAGCCTATCGGCAAGTGTTGGCACTGCCCAACCTGCCTGCCGAGATGAGCAATCGCTATCAAAACCAACTGGCAGCCAGTCTGTATAAACAAGCCGATCAAGCACAGCAACAAGGCAATACCGAACTGGCCGCACGCTTGTACCAACAAGCCAGCCAAGCCACTGTCGATGAAAAAATCAAGGTCGATGCTGCATGGCGTTCAGCGATGGTGATCGGTGAAACCGCTGCTGCGATTGCACCACTACAGGCGTTTTATCGTGATTATCCGAGCCAGCCACAGGCGGTCGGCATTCCTGAACGCATCGTGCTGATTCAAGAAAAACTGCAAGACTGGCGCGGCGCAGCACAGACCTATCAACAGATCATGCAGCGCGACCTCACTGCCAACCCAAGCAACGCGCTGGCAGCACTCTGGCTCGCCGCCGATAGTGAGCGCAAGGCGCGAGTTGCCCAACAAAAAACTATCGCCTCGCCAGCTGAATTGGCGTTGTATCAACAATACCTGAACCAGCCAAATGCCGATTTTGCCCAATCGGTTGAAGCCAGTGAGCGACTGTATCAAGCCGCCCTCAGCAACAAAGACCAGTCGGCACGGCTGGCCGAGCAACAGCGCCAAATCGCGTTTGCCCAGCGCGCCAATCGCCCAGCGGAACTGAAAGCCCGTCTGGACTTTATGTTATCGCGCGCCTTAACCGAACAAGCCGCGCCCGCGTTGCGCAGCTATCAGGCATTGGCCATTACCCTACCGCTGCGCGATAGCGTGCCTAAAAAACAAGCCGCACTGCAAGCCGTGCTGAAGCAACAACAGGCGATTATCGACCTGAATGTGGCCGAATTCGTCACCCAAGCACAGTTCCATGTCGGTGCGAGTTTTGCGGAGTTTTACCAAGGTGTAGTAAAAGCCCCTGCACCCGTTGGTCTCAACGAGCTTGAGGCAGAAGAATATCAAATCGCCATCGAAGAGCAGACCCAGCCGATTAAAGAACAATCGCTGACATGGCATCGTGCCAACTTGAAGTTGCTGCATGATCCAGAACAACCACTGTGGGATGCTTGGATTGAGCAAAGTCTGGATGCGCTGAGTGTGTTGGCAGCGGGATTTTATGATCGGCCGTTACGCCGTGCCGAACGCTGGAACGAACCACAATATGCCGCGATTTGGACAGCGACCACTGCCAAAAACTATACACGGGCGATGCAACTGATTGACCAACTGCCCAATCTGAGTGACAGCCAAGATGCCCAGAGCTTGCACGCGATTCAAATGATCAAACTGGGTCAGTTTGCACAGGCCAATACTGCGTTGACCGTCGCACTCGGGGTCAACCCCAAAGCAGCCGATGCCCACTATTTACAGGGGATCTTGCAGGAGCTGTACCTCAATAAACCTGAGCCTGCATTAGCGGCTTACCTACAATATATTGCGTTAGAACCGAATGACCGCACGGTGCAGCGCTGGATCAATCTGTTACAGCGACAACTCAAGCTGCCACTGACACGCTTTAATGCACCCGCCAGTCCCACACCAGCCACAGAGACAGCGGCGACGACTGATGCTGGTACTGCGGCGAGTGATACCCCTGACGCTGAAACTGGCAGCAGCAGCCCAACGGCGCCGCAACCGGCCTCACTTGCGGTTCCTCCCGTGGCTAAGACCAGCCCCACCACCCCATAGGATGCGCATCATGACTTCTGAGCTTGATTATTTTGGCCGCGTGTTGCTCGTCAGCCTGTGTCTGGGCGGGTTTGGCAGTATCAGCTACGCCAACGAGCCACCAAGCAGCCGTAATAATGCGACGAGCAGCACGAGTAGCGCACCGCGCACCTTGGCTGAAGCAGCGGCGCAAGGCAGTGGCAGTGGCGGTCGCACCGATATCGTGGCACGGGTGGACAGTCCTCGCGTGACCAATATTTTGCCGTGGCAAGAACAACCGCTCAAAACACCGAAGAATCCGCTGAGTATTTCAGCGCTCGATGGCTCTTTGAATCCAACCGATCGTGATCGCCTGATTTACGAAACCCAATACAGCCGATTGTTGAATCAGACCACTGACTCAGCGGTCTCCCCAAATCGTCCTTGACCTTACTATAGGAATTTTTGTCCATGGATTTTATTAAATTCATCCAAGATGGTGGTTTTTTCATGTATCCGATCCTGCTCGTCGGTGCCTTGGGCATCGCGATTGTGGTCGAGCGTTACTTATTTTTAAGCAGAATTAAAAAGCATAACCAAGCATTGTGGACACAAGTACAGCCGGTACTGGCCAAAGGTGACACTGCCGCCGCATTAAAAATCGCCAAGGCAGACAGCAGTGAAGTGGGTCGTGTGCTGGATTACGGTCTGACCACTGCCAGTACCGGTGCCGATATGGATCACATTGAAAACGCGCTCGAAGAAGGCCTACTAGAGTCGATTCCACGCCTTGAAGCGCGTACCAGCTATGTCGCTACTTTTGCCAACATTGCGACCCTGCTCGGTCTGCTCGGTACAGTACAAGGCTTGATCCAAGCATTTGAATCGGTTGCCAAAGCAGATCCTGCTTTAAAAGGCGACCTGCTGTCAGCGGCGATTTCAGTTGCGATGAACACCACCGCCTTCGGATTGGCAGTCGCGATTCCGTTGCTGTTGGCCTATACATTTTTGCAAAATTACACCCAGCATGTGATTGAAAGCATTGAAATGATCAGCATGAAAGTGCAAAACCAGATTCGCCAATTACGCCGTCAGGCTTAAGGACACGGCAAGGAGATCGCTATGCGTCGTCGCTCACGCGGTCAACGCGACACACAAGTCGAACTGAACATCACCTCATTCCTGAATTTGATGGTGATTTTGATTCCGTTTTTGTTGCTCAACGCCGTGTTTATTCAAGTCAGTATTGTGTCAGTGGATCAGCCGAGTGCCTCTAGCAGCAGCCCCTCACAAACACCACCGGATTTGATTTTAGATATTCTGGTGTATCCCGACCAGTTTGTGGTGAACAACCGCAACCAAAACGGGCATTTTGGCGTGATTGCGGGCAAAGATTATGCGCAGCTGAATCAACTCATGCGTGACATCAAAACTCAATATCCGAAGACCAACAGCGCCACGCTGAATGTTGCCGATGTGGTGGATTATCAGCATATTATTCACACCATGGATGCGGTACGGATCGTCAAAAGTGACCGAACCGATGCCCAATACGCCCTGTTTCCAGAGTTACAACTGACCACACTGGAGGCCGCCCAATGAGTGCCACTCAACGGCGACAGATTCGCCAACGGCAAAAAAAACAGCAAGTGGCACAGTTAAGCCTGACCTCACTGATGGATATTTTTACCATTTTGGTGTTCTTCTTATTGGTGAATGCGCAAAATCCGGTACAAATGCCCTCGCTGAAAGACCTGACCTTACCACGCTCCAGCACCAGTGATGGGATCGAACATAGCCTCACCGTGGTGATCGCTCAGAATGAAATTCGGGTCAACGACAAAACTGTCATGAATTTTGATCCAACTTCTGAAACTCCAGATCTTCAGGCGTTGGCACAAGTACTGATGCAAGAACGCGGTAAACAAAAACCCACCCAAGTGGTGAATGGGATCGCCCAGTATCAGGTGGTGATCATGGCCGATCAAAAAACTCCGTATGCGTTTTTGAAGCAAGTGATGCGAACCTGTGGGGAACAGCAGTTTGGGCAAATTTCATTTGCCGTGTTGCGGGAGGCCAAAAATGTCTAGTACGCGTTTACCGTGGGACATTCAGGAATTTAAGCGCAGTGACTTGGTATTTGTGGCCGTCGCAGCGGTGCTGTGTATTGCCATTCCATTTGTGACCGTGCCACCCCCTGCGCCGCAGCCCTTACCCGAACGGGTGGTGATTCTGCCGCCGGTAGTGGAATTGCCACCGCCGCCAGTGATTGAGCCAGAACCCGTCGTTGAGCCTGAGCCGATTCCCGAACCCAAACCAGAGCCGAAGCCAGAACCGGTTAAACCAGTGGTCGTGCCGAAGCCAGTCGTCACGCCAAAACCAGAACCCGTTCGCACGCCCATAGCGCCAAAGCCGAAGCCACAACCACTGCCGCGTCCGACCACGCCGACCGCAGTACAGCCGAAGCCTGCGCCAGTTGCACCGCCACAGCCAACCCAAGCGGAGCTACGCGCAGCGGCACAACAACGCGCCCGTGATGCGGTGAAAGACACCGGTCTGACCAGTGCGATTGGCAATCTGAGCAACACGCCCAGCTCACCGAGCAATCGGCCAGTGACCAGTAATGCAGCACAAACCAGCAGTAGCAACACGACAGGGCTAAAAACCTCGGCCAGCCAAGCGACTCAGTCGAATTTACAGGTTTCCTCAGCCAGTAAAACCGATAAACCGGCTGTTGGCGGCAGCGGACTGACTGACCGAAAAAGCACCGATGTCTCACAAGGACAAATCAAGGATCAGGCACGCAGCACCCCTGCTACTGCCGCATCGACTAGCTCAGGCAAAAGTGGCCGCAACGATGTGGATCGAGTCATCAATCAGGCCAAAGGCCGCCTACAAGCCGCCTACCAACGTGCGTTAGATGATGATCCAACCATGGAAGGCAATGTGGTGGTACGACTGAAAATCAAAGCCGATGGCAGCGTCACCAGTGTATCAATTGTCTCTTCTGCTTTGAATAACAAAGCACTAGAGGAAAAGTTCTTAACTATTCTGCGTGGTTTAAAGTTTAGCGATGGTGAGTTTGAGGAGTGGAACAACACCTACACCCTAAACTTCCTACCGCTATAAACCACAAGCCTCTCTGAGCATCGGCGTGATCTGGCAAAAACTGGATCGCGCCTTTTTTTATCGCTTTGCACTATTTTCTAACGTTTTGCTGCGTTTTTCTATCGCTTGGCGCGTGGATGCGCTTGATCGTAGACCTGCGTCAGCCGCTCAAAATCTAAATGGGTATAAATCTGCGTAGTGCTGATGTTGGCATGTCCCAGCATCTCCTGCACCGCGCGTAGATCGCCACTACTGCGCAACACATGTGAGGCAAAACAATGCCTTAATAAATGCGGATGCAAATGCTGATCAATGCCCGCACGCTGCGCCTGATAGGCGACTCGCCGTTCGATGGTGCGGGTGGTTAAGCGTGTCCCGCGTGTTTCACTGATAAACAACGCCTGCTCATCGCCCTCGATCCACAGTTCACGATGTGGCAACCAATCGCGCAGCGCGGTCAGAGCTTGCCGACCGACCGGAATCAGCCGAGTTTTATTGCCTTTACCGGTCACGCTGACCAAACCACTCGACAGGTCGATATCTTGTAGCGACAAACCCGCCAGCTCCGACACGCGTAGCCCACTGCTATACAGCAGCTCCAACATGGCACGATCACGCACCCACAAGCGCGCATCACTTGGCTCGGTCGGTGCAGGTTGATCTAACAGTTGCGCCAGCACTTCAGCATCGGCTACTTTAGGCAAGGGGCGTGTGGGACGTTGAATTTTAAAATCTTTGGCGGGATTGTGGCTGAGCAAACCTTGCTGCAATATGCTGTCACAAAACAACCGAATCGCCGATAACTCACGCTGTAGACTGCTACTGGATAAGCTGTCCTGCTCAATTCGCTGCGCAGCATAGCGGCTTAAACCCTGCTGATCCAGCCCCGTCAGCCGCAAGCCCGCTTGCTGCAAAAACAGCAACAACTGACTGACATCACGCCGGTAGGCTTTAAGAGTATGCGGCGAACGACCGGCCAACTGAAGCTGGAGCAGCCACTGTTCCAACCGATCCGTCTCGACACCCGCGGCAGATGTTGCGGTCACTGCGCTTATACCAACACTTGCTGCTGAACGGTCGGATTGGTAAATGGTTTGCCTTGCTTGAGTGCTTCAAACATCTGTGGATCAGCCCATTCTTGCTGTACCTGTTCTGAGAAGACAATCTGCTCAAGACTTAACACACCCATTTGCGCATTCTCGACATCTGGCCGAAAGCACTGTGCATAACCGGTGGCAGTTTCGTGTACGATGACCGAGTGTACCTGCACATCACCTTCACCATTTTGGGTTTCAGTGTGTTGCAGCACCGCATCAGCCAAGCAAAAAAATACCCGCGAAAACTGCTCCGCCGACGGCGATACCGGCAAGGCAATCCAACGCGCACTAAACTTTTGACAAGCCGCAATATACTCAGGATCGTCTTTTGACCAAAAACAAATCGCGTGATCAAAACTATCAAACAAATCGCGAATCACGCCTTTGAGCAAGCCAAAATCATACACCATTTGGCCATGATCCAAACGATGCGCCTCCAAAATCAGCTCAACCTGATAGCTATGCCCATGTATCGAACGCCGACAGCGGTCTGAGCTGCAATTGCGCACGATGTGGGCGTTTTCAAACTTAAATAACTTCCGGATCAACATCGCGAACCCCTCAAACTCAGCAGAGTTGATTATACGTCAGCCGGTGATCCAGTGGGCACGACTTCTGCAACCACGTAATCGGCTTTAAGGCTTGCTGATCGGTACTGACGCAGCAATCGGGGCAAATGAGCGCTGATAGGCCGATACCGTTGCGCCCTGACGATAAAAATCACTGGTCAGATGCCGCGTCCGTCCGGACAGCATGACTGTGACTTGTGCTTGATAATAGCTACTTTTGACCGATAAAAATCGCTGCGCCTGCGTGCGTTGCTCTGGAGTGATTTGGCTTTGACCCGACATGTCCCAAAACGCTGCAATCTGCTCAATCGGCTCGGCGTTTTGATCTCGCCGACTGACCCAATCACCGACCGTGTTGCGATCCATATTGTCAACCAGTGCGGCCAGCAGCGGCGCTTGTGCGGTATTCAGATTGACTGTCGCAAACGCCGGCAGCGCACTCACATATGGCTGAATCAGTTCAAACGCCTCCGCCGATTCAAAACCACGCACCAACTGCAACTCTTGCACACTCATCAGTGGCCGATTGGCGGCACGGTAGCTCGGCTGCTGCCCTTGATAAAAACTATCCTCTGCGCCCGCAGCACCAGTAATCGTCTCGTCGGGATCTTGCCAATCCAGCACTGCATCGGCCAGATCTGCGGACAGACCCACCTGCGTGAGTAAGCGGCCAAACAAGGCGAGCGCCTCTGGATCAGGCTGGCCGTTGTGATACAGATTATTCAGGTTAAAGCGACCCGATTGCTCAACCAACTGACCCGATACAAAACCGTCTTCAACCGGATACGGCGGGGTGGGCTTCGCCCACAGCTCACCGAGATGATCGGTATTCGCACCAGATTGCTGGTCTGCTGCCAGCAACTCGATTAAAAATCGCTCACCGGCCAGCGCATACTGCGTGGCTTGATTTTGTCGAAATAACACGCTGCCTTCACGTACCAACCGCTGCTGCTTCATCAGCAAACTAGACGCCAAGATCGTTGCCATCGCGACCATCAGCAAAATCGTCAGCAGCGCCACCCCTTGCTCACGATGTAAGCTGGCAATACTACTGTTTGGTATGCGACGCTGCAGGATCACGGATTTTCTCCTGCCGGTGGCGTATTTTGTGCGGCTTCGGTCTCTATTTTCGGCAGCGGCTCAGCCAATGCGAACACCCAGAGCCATTCACGACCCTGCTGAGTGATCGTGACCTGTACCCCACGCGGCAATCGTGTATCCCCTGCGGGCACGACGCCTTGATCTGGATTGGCTGGCGCTGCATCAGACAAGCTCGGCCACAGCGCTTGTGGCTCGGGATTGAGGGCTTCAAACTGCAATTTTTGTACATCACGCAGCAGCACAGTGCGGGTCGGTGGCGCGACATCAGCCTGATCAATCTGTGGATTCGACAAGCGCACTAATTTTTCATCTTCTAATAGATATTGCACGCGCTCTAGTGGACTGACTTGGCTAAAGCGCGGATCAAAATAGCCGGTTCGGGTAAAACTTAAGCGTTGTGCATCCAACAATAAGGCCGCCTGCGTGCCTGCTTGATCACGCACCGGACGGGCTACCGCTTGGGTCAGATCGCGCAGCATTTGCCCATAGGCCAGTTGCTCGGCACTGAGTCGTACCGCCTGAATGCTGGCACGCTCACGGGTGATCATCAGATTGTTAAACACCTGCCAACCTGCCAACGATAGGACGGCAAAAATACTCATCGCCACCACCAGCTCAATCAGGGTGAATCCCGCAGCGCGGCTGGGTCGCACGACTGGCCGCGTAGATTGCGACGACCGCCGTGTAGAAATGATCGTGTTCAACATCATCGTGTCTGCTTACTCGACCGTCGGTTGGCTTAAAAAAACCACGAGACGCTGACCACCTGACGCGGCAGGCGCTTGACCCTCGCGCGTCTCAGCAGCCAGTGCAGACACTGACAACTCCACACGGCGTACCGCCAATACCGGCGTCGGAAACGTTTGATAGCTTAACTGCCAACGCTGGCCGCCTTGCTCGATCATGCGCTCACCACTGCCTTCTGGCCATGCACGATTAATCCGCAGCAACGCCGCCTCGTTCATCAGCAGATAATGCGCAGCACTGCGATCCCGCAGCGTACTCACCGCATGGGTATAGCTCATGCCTGCTTGGGTCAGCGCAATCGCCGCCACCGCAAAAATCGCCAACGCGACCATGACCTCTAACAAGGTAAAGCCCGCTTGAGATCGCGCGTTGGACTGATGCAATCTCATGGTGTGTCGCCTTGCTCATCATCACTGACTTGACCATTTGCACTGACATACAGCGGTGCACCAATAGGTTGCTGATCCTGCATCAGTTGCAAGCGCACCGGCGTCGCCTCACCATTGCCCAACCACATCAACTGAGGGGTACTCGCATCCTGCCAAATCGCTGTATCGCGCGTCGGTTGGCGTGTCGTTGTCCTCAGTTGTAACGGCGTGATTTGTAGCCGTACCCGATCCGGCAACGGCTGAAACATAAAATCAGCCGCCACTGGCCAGCGCTGCGCGACATCCTCGGCAGTCGGCTCAAAGCCGACCACTTGGTAGCCCGCCAGTTGCCCAGCCTGTTGTGGCACGACTTGTAATGCCAGCAGCCGCCCTTGATCGAGTGACTCCAACTGCACAATCGCTAAATTATCCACCAACCGCTCACGCAGCAGTAATAGGCGGCGCTCACTTTCGCCACCAACGGACAAACTGACCATAGCCGCAAAAATCCCAATAATCACAATCACCAACATCAGCTCAATCAGGGTAAAGCCCCGTTGTACTGTGCGAGATAATTGAAGAGTGGGCTTCATCGGGCGCTATCTTCCCACGACGCTAAGGTGTGTGGATGACTTGAGGAATGTTCAACTGGCTGCACATATTGCAGCGGCAACACCAACATCTGATCAATCAACGCCACCCGCAAACTATCACGCTCACCCAAATAACGCTGATAAAAACTCGAATTCAAAATCGCCGAGCCACCTTGGGTCATCGACCAGATCGCTGCCAAATAATCACGCACCACCATCTGGCTATTTTGCTGCTCTAAATACGCACTGGTCAGATTAATAATCCGCCGTAAACGTTGCTTGCGGATCTGATACAACTGGCTGAACAATCCACCCAAACCCGTTGCACCCGCCGATAGCCGTTCTTCGATTTGCAGCAACAACACCGTGCGCTGCGAATGATGTAAATGATGCAACATATAGGCGGCCAACTGGGTCGGAAAATCGGCACGCGTATCCAGCATGTCCAACAAAATCTGCTCATTGCGAATAATCAAATGCAGATACAATTCATCTTTGCTTTGAAAGTGTTTATACAAGGTACCTTTGGCCAGATCTAAATCCAAAGCCAAGGCATCCAGCGTCATGCCCAACTCACCACTTTCGAGCAGCAAGCGCTCAGCCGCTTGAAAAATCAATTCTTCTCTGGCGCGAAACTGTGCCTGACGATCCATCCGCTCATCCTCTGATAGTTGTTGCGGCATCCCGCCGTAAACGATAAAAGTTTGTTGTGGTCAATTCAGCCAAGCGCTCAACCGACATCTGGTGCAGATCAGCCAGCACCAGCGCAACCTGTGGCAGATAGGCTGGCTCGTTGGGCTTGCCGCGATATGGCACAGGGGCAAGATACGGACTATCCGTCTCGATCAACAGTCGATCTAAGGGCACTTGGCGCGCCACCTCACGCAAGTCAGCGGCATTTTTAAAGCTGATAATGCCCGAAAACGACACATAGTAGCCCAGATCAAGCGCGGCTTTCGCGGTCGGCCAGTCCTCGGTAAAACAATGCAAAATGCCGTGTTCGGCGTGTTCAGCACGCAACACATCCAGCGTGTCATGCCGTGCTTCGCGCGTATGTACAATTACCGGCTTACCCAGTTGCTTACCGGCCGCAATATGCCGCGCAAACGACTCACGCTGTGCCGCTGCATGCTGCTGACTATAGTGATAGTCAAGGCCAGTTTCGCCAATCGCCCAAACCTTCTCGTGCTGTCCCCACTGACACAGCAACTCGACCGTGGCACGTGCCATCATCGCTGGATCTTCGCACGGATGCACGCCGACACTGATGCCCACATCGGCATGCCGCTGCGCCAACTGCAACAATCCGGCATGCTCATCCAGATCAACAGCAACCGCCAAAAATGCCGAGACTTGCGCCTGACGTGCCACGGCTAACGCTTGATCAACGCAGCCAGCATGACGGGTTAAATCCAGTCGGTTCAGATGACAATGTGAATCAATAAACACAAACACTCTCTTAGGCGGTCACGCCAAGCATGCACAGCCTGCTGATTAGACTATAGGGTGTGGGTCGGTCGCGGTGAATTGACTTGACCCGCCAACAGCTTTTCAATTTCTGTCCGCACTTTTTGCCCATCATCACCGCTTAACTGCATGCCAAAACCGGCCGGACGATGCCCCTGACTGCGATGATTCACCCAGACCACTTTACCGGTTAGAGGAATTTTTTCATGCGACTCTGGCAAGGTCACCACCACAAACACCTCTTCGCCTAGCGGAAAGCTGCGATTGGTTGGCACAAAAAGCCCGCCACCATACACAAATGGCATATAACTGGCGAGCAGATCTAGCAAGGTTTTGATCGGGTAATTAATGATCCCGCCGGCACGTGGCAGCATGGTTGCTCCTCAACTCAATGTTATTCCAAGATGACTGAATCGACACAAGGCGCCGATCAAGGCGTGGCACGACTCGCCAATTGCTGCATCAGGCTATCATAGACCAAAGCAGGCTGCACATGTTGCGCTTGGCCTGCACTGAGTTGCAAGACCTGATCATACAATCCACACAATGTTGCCATAGAATAGGCGCGTTGAAGCGGCAGTAGATCCAAGTCTAATTGCTGTATAGGCTGCGTGCTCTGTAAGGCCAACAAGTCACGCAGCATCACTTGTAGTAAACCCAACCAATCCAACACGCTCAGTTTTTTTTGCCACTGCTGCGACAACACAATACTGGGAATCCGCCGCGCCAACAACTGCTGCCAATCGTGCAGCCACGCCGCCCGCAAGCCGAACCACGCCGCATCCAATAACTGTAACGCCGCCAACGGCGCACCACCGGCCAGATTCAGCGCAACTGTCGCTGCCGCCACTGATAACTGTGCCTCGTCCTGCACATAGGCGAGCGCCTGATCTTGCGCAATCCGCCCCAATGCAAGTTGTTGCAAACGGCTGCGAATCGTCGCTGACAGTTGCAAGGCTTGATCGGCCACCAACAACAGCAACACACGCTCACTCGGTTCTTCGAGGGTTTTCAGTAACGCATTCGACGCCGCATGATTCAGACAATCGGCTGGCTCAATGATCACCACGCGCCAACCGTCGCCAGTTTGTTGCACAAACGGCATCAGATCACGAATCTGGTCGATTTTAATCTGCTGTGACTGTTTGCCTTTGGCATCCGTCTCGCGCGAGATGCGCAGCAGGTTCGGATGAGTATCTGCCTTCAGCCATTGGCAGCTTTGACAGTGCCCACAGGCTTGGTCAGCCTCTGGCTGCTGTCGGCGTTGCTCACACAACAACCATGCCGCTAACCGATCCGCAAACAGTCGCTTGCCCACACCGGCCGAGCCACTCAGCAACAGTGCATGTGCCAACTGCGGATAACGTTGCCGCAGCCGTTGCCAGTGCGGGCGCTGCCACGGCAACAGTGGTGCAAAATACTGAGGCAAGCGTGGTGCTGGGTCGGTTTTTGCGTTCAAGATAGGGTCATCTAAGCGAACACAGACGGATCAAGCGCGCGCAGTCGCTCTAAATCTGCTGGCGTATCGACACCGGGTGGCAGTGACAATAATGCAGGTGCAATCGCAATCCGCCGACCTTGCTCCAAGACTCGCAACTGCTCAAGGCTCTCGATTTTTTCCAGCACACCCATCGGCCACGTCACAAAATCCTGCAACAACGCCACCCGATAGGCATACAGACCCAAATGCCGCATGGCTGCCGCAGGCACACTGTTCACACCATGCGCAAATCCATCGCGATCATATGGCACAGTGGCACGGCTAAAATACAGCGCTTCGTGCTGCTGGCTACAGACCACTTTGACAATCGAACTGCGGGTGAATTCATCCAAATCAGTGACCGGCTCACACAAGGTCGCCATCGCACACTCCGGCTTGGCCAGCAATAAGTCACCAACTTGCTCCACCAACAGTGGCGGCAACAGCGGCTCATCACCTTGTACGTTGACCACGATATCCTGCCGATCCCAACCACGAATCCGCGCGACTTCAGCC
>JBAQKP010000135.1:0-7625 GCA_049301135.1 Moraxellaceae bacterium
TTTCGCGCAGTTCATGCTGATCGCGGCAGTCAGGGTGGTTTTACCATGGTCAACGTGACCGATGGTGCCGACGTTAACGTGCGGCTTGTTACGTTCAAACTTGGCCTTTGCCATAGTGATCTTCCTCTTAGTCAACGGATCTGTGAATCAGATCCGTTGTGGGGTTGTTAGCTAAAAAAAACAGGTGGGCTGAGACGAAAATTATTCGTCTTCGCCTTTGCGACCTGAGGTGAATTTGGCAATGATGCCTTCGGCAACGTTACGCGGGGTCTCAGCGTATTTGGCAAATTCCATCGAATAAGTTGCACGGCCTTGTGACATCGAACGCATCGAGGTCGCATAACCAAACATCTCAGACAATGGTACTTCGCAACGAATCGCTTTGGTACCACCAGGTAGGTCGTCCATCCCTTGAACCACACCACGACGACGGTTCAAGTCGCCCATGATGTCGCCCATGTAGTCTTCTGGGGTTTCCACTTCGACTTTCATGATTGGCTCAAGCAGGATTGGACCTGCTTTCATGAAGCCTTGACGGAACGCCATCGAACCAGCCATTTTAAACGACAGTTCGTCGGAGTCGACGTCATGGTATGAACCGTCAAACAGTACAGCTTTGACACCAACGACTGGATAGCCAGCCAGAACGCCGTTTTTCATGCGTTCTTGAATACCTTTGTCAACTGCACCAAAGAATTCTTTTGGAACAGTACCACCCACGACTTCTACAGCGTATTCGTAGTTGGCGACTTCGGTGTCCAGCGGTTCGAGACGCAGATACACGTGACCGAACTTACCACGACCACCGGTCTGACGCACAAACTTGCCTTCTTGCTCAACGGTCTTGCTGATCGTTTCGCGGTAGGCAACCTGTGGCTTACCAATGTTGGCTTCTACACCAAATTCACGCTTCATACGATCGACGAGAATTTCTAAGTGTAGCTCACCCATACCGGCGATGATGGTTTGGCTCGATTCTTCATCAGTCCAGACGCGGAATGATGGATCTTCTTTGGCCAAACGACCCAGCGCAATACCCATTTTTTCTTGGTCGGCCTTGGTTTTTGGCTCAACAGCAAGCGAAATAACAGGCTCTGGGAACACCATACGCTCAAGCGTGATGATGTGGTTTTCGTCGCACAGCGTATCACCAGTGGTGACGTCTTTTAGACCCGCCACCGCAGCAATATCACCTGCACGGATTTCGGACACGTCTTCACGTTCGTTGGCGTGCATCAATACGATACGACCGACGCGCTCTTTCTTCATTTTGACCGGATTCCAAACCGCAGAACCGGCTTGCAATACGCCTGAATACACGCGAATAAAGGTCAATGAACCAACGAACTTGTCGTTCATGATCTTAAATGCCAACGCCGCAAATGGCTCATCATCAGACGCGATACGCACGCCTTCAGATTCAGCTTTGTCGTCGAGAATCCCTTTGATGGCTTCAACGTCGCCTGGTGCTGGCAGATAGCGGATGACCGCATCTAGCATGGCTTGAACGCCTTTGTTTTTAAAGGCTGAACCACACAGCATCGGCTGAATTTCACAGGCGATGGTACGAATACGCAACGCTTCGTGAATTTGGTCTTCGGTCAAATCACCGTTTTCCAAATATTCGTTCATCAGGTCTTCTGACGCTTCAGCAGCGGCTTCAACCATTTTTTCACGCCATTCGTTCGCGGTATCGACCAGATCTGCTGGGATATCACCATATTCGAATTTCATACCTTGGCTGGCTTCGTCCCAGATGATCGCTTTCATTTTGATCAAATCGACGATGCCTTCAAAGTTCTCTTCGGCACCAACTGGGATGGCGATCGGCACTGGGTTTGCACCCAAGCGAGTCTTCATCTGCTCAACAGCACGGAAGAAATTTGCGCCGGTACGGTCCATCTTGTTGACGAACGCAATACGCGGCACTTTGTATTTGTTGGCCTGACGCCAAACGGTTTCGGACTGTGGCTGTACGCCGCCGACCGCGCAGTACACCATGCACGCACCGTCAAGAACCCGCATCGAACGCTCAACTTCGATGGTGAAGTCAACGTGACCTGGGGTGTCGATGATGTTGATGCGGTGCTTGGCAAAGTTGTTTGCCATACCTGACCAAAAACAGGTGGTCGCAGCAGAGGTAATGGTAATCCCACGCTCTTGCTCTTGCTCCATCCAGTCCATGGTGGCCGCGCCTTCGTGCACTTCACCAATCTTGTGGCTAACGCCGGTGTAATACAGGACACGTTCGGTGGTGGTGGTTTTACCGGCGTCAATGTGCGCCGAAATACCGATATTGCGGTAGTGTTCTAGGGGGGTTACGCGAGCCATGATGCTTTCCTAAAAAGTGCTGATCAAAACAGAGCAGTCAAAACAGAAGGGTCAAAACAGGTGCGTCCGTTGCCAGTCACTGACAGCGGACGCGAAGGATTATGCGGCGCGCTAAATTCCGGCACATCTCCCCGAAGGGTAACGTGCGATATTGAAACGTGCGACTACACGCATAATTTTCTCCTGTGGACTCAACTTGTTTCGGTCGCAGCTAAACGGCAGCTAAGCAGTAACTAGAGAGTAACTGAGCAGCTGCAACCGGAGTCGCAACTGCGCTGCACAGTGCAGCTTAGAAGCGATAATGCGAGAAGGCTTTGTTGGCTTCGGCCATGCGGTGAACGTCGTCACGCTTTTTCATGGCAGTGCCTTTGCCTTCTGCGGCGTCTAGCAATTCGCCAGCCAAACGCAAGGCCATGGTTTTTTCAGAACGCTTCAGAGCGGCCTCAACCAACCAACGCATGGCCAAAGCAGTACGACGGGAGGGGCGTACTTCCATGGGCACTTGGTAAGTTGCACCACCGACACGACGGGCTTTTACTTCAACCATCGGGCGGACTTTCTCTAGGGTGTTCTCAAAGAACTCGACTGGCTCAGTTTTTGCCTTTTCTTGGATACGCTCAAGCGCACCATAGACAATCCCTTCAGCAACCGATTTTTTACCATCTTCCATCACGTGGTTGATGAATTTTGCAACGGTTTGGCTGCCGAAGCGTGGATCTGGCAGGATTTCACGGGCGGCGACGACACGACGTCTTGGCATAATACAAACTCTTTATGACACTTCAGGGATATCCAGCAGATTGTGCAAGGTGTCTTGCTGCACGGTACGCTGGCCTTACTGCATTTTTTGAAATGCTAAACAACCGATCAAACGACCAGCTTATTTCTTCGGACGTTTTGCGCCGTACTTCGAACGTGACTGTTGACGGTTTTTAACGCCAGCACAGTCCAGCGAGCCACGCACGGTGTGATAACGCACACCTGGTAGATCTTTAACACGACCACCGCGAATCAGCACAACACTGTGCTCTTGCAGGTTGTGGCCTTCACCACCGATGTAGCTTGATACTTCAAAACCTGAAGTCAAACGAACACGGCAAACCTTACGCATTGCTGAGTTTGGTTTTTTAGGGGTGGTGGTGTACACGCGGGTGCAAACACCACGACGTTGTGGACACGCTTTGAGCGCAGGCACTTTGGACTTTTCGACCAAGGTGCTGCGACCCTTACGGATCAATTGGTTTGTTGTTGCCATCTGGCAAGTCTCCCGTCAATAAAAAACCCCAAAAATAGATTAACCCATTTTTGAGGGCACTATAGTCTACGGCAAGCCCCATGCTGGGTCAAGGTCGGCCACACAGGTGGTCTGGCCGGATTCGCTCTGTGACTCAGTGTTGTGTGTCGTTGTTGGGGACAATTTCGGTCGAATTTGGAATCATCTCACCATCACTGGTTTTTTTAACCCGCACCATACGTTTTTTGGGTTGTGGTTTAATTTTTTCCTCTGCCGCCGAATGTCCAAACACCGCTTCGGCACTGATCTCTGGCGCGGCTGTACTCACCGGCAAATCCGCTGCTGTTGTGTTCCGACTGATCATCGGCACGCTCGCCAGACGCTGCTGACGAAAGGTCGCTTGTGCCAATGCAGCAACCGAATTGATCAGGCGGGTATTATAAAATGCACCCACCGCAGCCCCTGCTATCGGCAAAGCACGACCGGTTAGGTTTTCGGGCAAACGTACATTCAGGCTCGCTGCAACCTCTTGCACCAGCTTTTCAAACACGTCTAAATCGCCCGCCGAGCCGACCATTTTTTGTAAACCCGCAATCCCACCCTGCTTGAGCAGTTGTTGTACCGAGACAAGGCTCAGCAGCACGCTTTGCTTTTCAACCAAGACTCCCCAGTCGGTATCAGCCAGTACCTGATAGATTTTTTGCCGACCATCAACATCGGCCAGATCATAACCGTAGCACTCGGCGGTCTGATAAATCGTGCGCAATACGATAATCACCGACAGCGGCAGATCCGCAAGCGTGCCGATAAAACCGGCCAGTCCAGTGGCTGCGCCCTCGGCGGCACCGAGCAAACGATTACGACTCGCCACCAAGTCGGCCAATTCGTCTGCACGTGCCAGATCCAATTGGCGTAGATCGCTTAACGACAATAGCCCAAGCTCGTCATACAGGGCGTCGTTACCACTCAACAGTTCGGCAAACTGCACCGCCTGCTCTAACACGTGATCACTGACACGGTCTAATAGCTCGTGTGGCATCAGTTGGCTGGCTAGACGACTCACGCTGGCAAACCGACCCACCAACAACTGCCGACTTAAATTCGGCAACTGCTCACGCAACAACTGCATCGGATCTTGGTCGTGTTGGGGCTTGTCCTGCTTGGCCGTGGCGTGCTGCTTAACCTGCTCAAACTCGGTCAGCTTGCCCAATGTCTGTCCCGCCTGATCACTCAGTTGACGCACCCGTTGACTGAGGCGCTGCCACAATGGACGGGAGGGTGCTTGCTCATCGGTTGCAGAATACTGTTCGCTCATCGTGTGCCTCAATGCAGAAAGGATTTTTATGGATGTTCGCAGCATGCAATCAGAACACGCATCTGACAAGTCTTTCGCTGTAACGATCGCGTACGATTGTCGCGCCTCGTTGTCACATATCAGCAGCGGCTCGCCTGTGCACTCAACACGCTGATCGAGCAGACGACATCTGTTGTAACAAAATAGACATGCTGTAGCGATTCATCGACTGTGCGCTGACCACTGCGATCAAACATCCCAAAACTGACTGAGGCGCGCTCGATCCACCGCGCTGAGTTGCAGCTTTTCACTGTGTAGATTTTCAGCAAGATGCTCAGGATTGGCTGTGCCAAAAATCGGCCGCATGACTGGACTCTGTGCCAACAGCCACGCCAAACACAACTGGCTGACGCTACAGTTGTACTGCTGTGCCATGCCAAGTAGCGTTGTGCTGGGCTTTTTGGCAAAACCACCCATGCCCAGCGGATAGTAGGCCAAATAGTCGATTTTTTCGGCACCACACAGCGCCAAAATTTGTCTATCTTCCTGATGCTTAATATTATATAGGTTTTGGACTGCTGAGATCTCAGCGACTGCTTTGGCCTGTTGTAAGTCGTCTAAACTGCATTGACTGAGGCCAATCGACTGGATTTTACCGGCCTGTTGTAGCGCAACCAACTCCGCCAGCGACTCATGCAACGGTGTTGGATCACGCGGCAAATGCTGACCATCGCCTAAACGTAAAAACACCAGATCCAAACACGCCACGCCAAGCGTCTGCAAGTCACGTTCGACCTGCTGGCGGATCGCCAGTGCTGAAGCATCAACTGTCCAGTCACTGCGATTTTGCCGGTTCAGCCCGACTTTTGTGCTAATTACGGCATCGTGATCTTGTGGTAAATTGTCGCGTAGCAATCGGAGTGCAACATCTGGCCCATAAAATCCAGCAGAGTCGAACAGCCGAACGCCAGCGTGATACGCCGTTTGAATGGTGTGTTGTACCGCCGCAAGATCACGGGGCTCACCCCATGCTCCTGCACCACAACAACGCATCGTTCCAAGCCCTAAACGCATGACCTTGCTCCTCTTGCGGTATTGATCCGCTGTAATCGTCTCATCCGTAGAGCTTTAACATAGGATCTGCCGTCCACCAAGGAACAAGCCTTGTTCAACGAGCGATTAAATCTACCAATGCTATGCTGTATTTGTGAGTCAAAGAAATTGATCGGAGTGACTGCAACAATGAATGCCATCCCCTTAAATACTCAGCATGGCGAGTGCGCGCGGTCAACGTCGTTTAGCAAACAGGACTTAATCGCCTGTGCTGAAGGCAAATTATTTGGCCAAGACAATGCTCGCCTCCCCCTGCCACCGATGCTGATGATGGATCGAATCCTACATATTAGCGATGTCGGCGGTACGTACCAAAAAGGCGAAATGATTGCAGAATTCGACATTGATCCAGAATCGTGGTTTTTTAAATGTCACTTTCAAACTGATCCGGTCATGCCCGGCTGTCTGGGTCTGGATGCGATGTGGCAGATGTTGGGCTTTTATTTAGGTTGGCGTGGTAATGCCGGTCGTGGTCGTGCGCTGGGCGTGGGTGAAGTAAAATTTACCGGTCAGATTCTGCCGCATCACAAAGTCGTGCGTTATCAGTTGTCGTTTAAACGGGTGATTGAGCGTTCACTGGTGATGGCGATTGCTGATGGGGAGTTATATGTGGATGACAAATTGATTTACACTGCAAAAGATTTGCGGTGTGGTGTGTTCACCAAAACCGACTTTTAATGATGCTCAAGCAGGCAAAATAGGCAGTAGGCAATAATGATGCAGCGTGTGGTGATTACGGGTTTTGGGATTGTGTCGTGCTTGGGTCAAGATCGCGCCACAGTGCTCGCCGCATTACAACAAGGCCGTGCAGGCTTTGCCTTTAACCAAAGCTATGCTGATATTGGGATGAAATGCCAAGTCAGTGCTGTCACACAAGCTGATCTGAGTTCAATTGATCGCAAGCTGAAGCGCTTTATGGGCGATGCCGCCGCGTATGGCTATGTGTCTGCCCTGCAAGCCATCGCTGATGCGGGTTTAAGCCTTGAACACGTCGGTCATAACCCGCGTGTCGGTGTATTGGCCGGTTCAGGCGGTGCGTCTACTTCGGCGTTGGTCGACTCGGCGGACAATATGCGACAAGGTGGCCTACGCAAAGTCGGCGCAACCATGGTTCCGCGCACCATGACCAGCACGGTCACTGCTGGGATTGCCACTGGCCTGAAAATCCAAGGTGTCAGCTATGCGATTTCGTCGGCGTGTGCCTCGTCAGCGCACAGTATCGGCCATGCGATGGAGTTGATCCAGCTCGGTAAGCAAGACGTGGTGCTGGCCGGTGGTGGCGAAGAAGAGCACTGGACGCAGTCGATTTTATTCGATGCAATGGGTGCGATGAGCAGCAAATATAACGACCAGCCACTGAGCGCCTCACGTCCGTATTCGAAAGACCGCGATGGTTTTGTGATTGCTGGTGGTGCGGGGATTGTGGTGGTCGAATCCCTCGAACACGCTCAAGCGCGTGGCGCAACGATTCTGGCTGAGATCGTCGGCTACGGCGCGACCTCTGACGGCGCGGACATGGTTGCGCCAAGTGGTGAAGGTGCAGTGCGCTGTATGCAGATGGCCTTAGCACAAGCAGCACGTGCGGATGTGACACAAGTTGATTATATCAATACACACGGTACGGCTACGCCAGTCGGTGATGTCGCTGAACTC
>JBAQKP010000136.1:0-14534 GCA_049301135.1 Moraxellaceae bacterium
GAGCGTGGCCAAGCCGAGGCGATTGCGCGTAATTTGGCGGAGTTGTCGAGTTTGCGTGTGCCGATTATTGCGACGGTGATTGGTGAAGGCGGGTCGGGCGGTGCACTGGCGATTGGGGTAGCGGATCAAGTGTTGATGCTGTCCAATAGTATTTATTCGGTGATTTCGCCGGAAGGCTGTGCAGCGATTCTGTGGAAAACCAACGAAAAAGCCGCGCAGGCCAGTGAGGCGATGGCGATGACCGCAGATCGGCTGTATGCAATGGGCTTGATTGAGCAGGTGATCGACGAAGGTGAGGGCGCACATGTGCAGCCACAGCCGGTGATGCAAGCGTTACATCAGGCATTACGTCAGGCGCTGAATCAATTGCTGGAGCTTGACAGTGAGGCGCGATGCGAACAACGCTACCAACGTCTGATGCGGTTTGGCAGCACCCGTTAGCCCAACATGTAGAGCGTGAGTTAAGCCGGTTTTGTGCTGATCAGCGTTTTGTGCTGGCCTGTAGTGGTGGCCGTGATTCGCAGGTGTTGGCCGATCTGCTGGCGCAGTATTGTGTCGGGCGGTTGCGTCTACTGCACGTCAATCATCAGTTGCAGGTCGCGGCAAGCGATTGGGCGCAACAGGTGCAGGCTTGGGCGGCGGCGCGTGGTGTGCCCTGTACGGTATGCGTGGTGCAGGTCGCTGAGGGCAATCTGGAATCGCAGGCGCGGCAGGCGCGTTATCAGGCGTTTGCTGAACAGGTACAGCCCGATGAGGTATTGGTGCTGGCACATCATCAACAAGATCAAGCCGAAACCCTGCTGATGCGGTTGTTTAGTGGTGCAGGGGTGCAAGGTTTATCGGCGATGCGGCTGCTGGATCAGCGTGAGGGTTTGCGGCTGTGGCGTCCCTTGCTCGCCTGTCCGCGCGGGTGGATTGATGAGTTTGCCCAATTGCGCAGCCTGCCTGTTGTGCAAGATCCGGCCAATCAAGTCAGTCGCTATGATCGGGTATATTTGCGCCAATCGGTGTGGCCGCTGTTGCAAGCGCGCTGGCCAAGCGTCGAGCGTACCATCGCGCGCACTGCTGATTTAATGCAAGATGCGGCGGAGATTTTAGCGGAGATGGTGGCGCAAGACTTACAACTGTGTCAGTCGCCAGAGGGTCTGTCTGCTCAGGCAGTGTTGCGCCTACCGGCGGCACGGCAGCGTCAACTGATGGCACATTGGATGCAAGGTGATGAGGTGTATGCACCGCCGCGCCATCGGGTGCTTGCGCTGCTGCAATTGGCAGAGCGCACCAGTACAGGGCAGGTGTCGTGGCACAGCTGGCACTTTCGCTATTATCAGGGGCAGTTGTATCGCTTACCGCGACAGCCCGAAGTTGTGCAATCTGCTACTGCGCTGCCTGCTCCGGCTGAACTGGGCAACCTGCAGCTTGGCCAAACGCTCAGGCTTGCCTCGGGCACTTGGCAAGTCGAGTCTGCACAAAGCGGCCTGCCACTGGCGTTATTGACGCAACGACTATCTGTCGTGCCGCGCGTCGGTGGTGAGCGGCTGCATCTGGAAGGGCGCGTCGGGCATTGGCCGCTGAAGAAGTTTTTGCAGCAGCTTCACTTGCCGGTCTGGCAGCGTGATCAGGTGCAGTTGTTACGCGTGACCAATGATCCGACGGCGACGGTGCTGGCGGTGTTAACGCCGAAAGGTTGCTTTGTGACGGCATCAATCTTGCAGCAGGAGCAGCCAAGTTGGTGTTTGCGGCGACAATCTGGCGAGAATCACTCTTGTTTGATACAAGACTGACATCTGCTTCGTGTTTTAATGTCGGTCAGTGTGTTCATAGATGTGGAGAGTTGGGTGAATCAAGAATTTAACGGCAAAATTGCATTTATTGGTGGCGGTAACATGGCACAGGCGCTGATTGGCGGCCTGTTGGCACAGGATATTAAAGCCAACCGAATCATCGTGGCTGAACCGGTATTGAGCTTGCGTGAGCTGCTGACGGCGCGTGGCCTCAACGTGACGGCAGACAATCGCGTCGCTGTGGTTGAGGCGGACGTGGTGGTGTTGGCAGTGAAGCCACAGATGATGGCTGAGGTGTTGGGCGGGATTCGCGATATTATTGATGGCCGTTTGGTGATTTCGATTGCTGCTGGGCTGAGTGTGCAAGCACTGTCGAAAATGTTGGGCGGCTATCAACGGATTATTCGAGCGATGCCGAATACCCCTGCGTTGGTACAGACTGGCGCGACCGGACTATATGCGTCGGCTGATATTGGTCTGGCCGATCGGCAACAGGCGGCAGCGGTACTTGGTGCAACAGGTTTGGTGCTGTGGGTCGAAGATGAGCAATTGATGCACGCGGTTACCGCCGTGTCAGGCTCAGGGCCCGCTTATTTTTTCTATTGGATGGAAGCGATGATCGCTGCGGGTCAGCAATTGGGCTTGTCCGAGCAGGTGTCGCGTGATCTGACCTTACAGACGGCACTTGGCGCGGCACAGATGGCGATTACCAGTGGTGAGCACCCGTCGAAGCTCCGGCAAAATGTCACTTCGCCGAATGGCACGACACAAGCCGCGTTAGAGTCGATGGCGCAGCATCAGGTGGCAGAGTTGATTCAGCAGGCGCTGTCAGCGGCGGCAACGCGCAGTGCAGCACTGTCCAACGCATTGGATCGTGATTAACTGAATCATTGGCGCCATTTTTTTATTTTGCTTTGCGAGGGGTTGTACCTGAATGGATATTATCGCGATGATCTTTAATATGGTCATCAGTGTGGCGACGCTGCTGCTGTTTTTGCGTTTTCTGATGCAGTTATTTGCAGTCGATCCTTACAATCCCGTGGTGATTTCGACGGTGCGTGTCACCCATGTCGCCGACGTGTTTGCCCGCATTTTGCCAACCTTGGCGACTGGCCGCATTCATTTGGCCGCGTTGGTGTTGATTGTGTTACTGCGTTTGTTGGAGCTGTCCGGTAATTCGATGTTAGGTCTGGTTGCTGTCGGTGGCTCAGTTGAGTTACTGGTGATGACGATTATTGACCTCTTGCAAAGCTTTTTGAAGTTTTGTTATTGGTTGATTTTTGCGTCGATTATCTTGGGTTGGGTCACGGCATTTACCCAAGCACAGTCGCCGTATATCGACTTGGTTCGTCAGTTGGCTGAACCGCTGTACACGCCGTTTCGTAAAATCCTGCCGGATTTAGGCCCGATTGACTTGTCACCGATGATTGCTTTTTTAATCATTATTGTCAGCCAACGGATTTTAGATCATGCAGCGATCACGATTTTGGCGCTGCTGTAACGTCGAACACTACAAAAACGCAACACGGAGTTGGTCGTGGTAGGCATTAGTCTGGTCGGCTTCGTGGCTGCATCGCTGTAAACTCATGCTATTATTCCAGTCACATTCGGGATGATCAGCAGGTGCTTTTTCTAATAAAAGCCGGATGGGATGGCCGCAAGGTATTGAGGTCAAATTAAAAAAACAGTCAGGCAACTGTGACCGATCAGATGAGCCTAATCGAGGTTTGGTATGAATGATTCTACCGATCACGCATTGCGTAATCGTTTAGTGCTGACGGGTGGGCATGCGACAGACCCACTGACGCAGCAGGTGATGCAGTTCAATGCGTGGAAAAAATCCATTGCCAGTGAAATCAACCGCTATCGCTTGTGGCTGAACAACCACGACCATAATGTGATGTTACAGCAGCGCCTACAAGACATCTTGGTCTTGTTTGCGACAGAGCGATTGCGTCTGGTGTTGGTCGGCGAGTTTTCACGCGGTAAAACCGAATTGCTGAATGCGTTGTTGAGCCAGCACACCGGCACACGGCTGTTTCCGACCCGTGTCGGGCGTACCACCATGTGTCCGGTCGAGTTGTTTTGTGACGAAAAAGCAGCGCCTTATATTAAATTACTGCCCATCGATACTCGTCAGCAGAACAAAAGTCTCGCTGATTTTCGGCAGCAACCGGATGCGTGGTATCAAATCGATCTGGATGTGGCCAAACCGAATCAGATGCAACAAGCCTTTCGTGAAGTCGCCCGCACGCGCGAGGTACAAGCCGAAGAAGCGCAGCGCTTGGGGTTTGATTTAGACTTTTTGGAAGCATCGGTCAGCCAGCCGGGTTATGTGCATATTCCAGCATGGCGACATGCGCTGATTAATTTGCACCATCCTTTTTTGCATATGGGCGTATCGATCGTCGATACACCCGGTATGAATGCGCCAGGGGTTGAGGCAGATTTGACCACGCAGGTGTTGCCGGATGCGCAGGCGATTTTGTACTTGTTGTCGGTTGAAACAGGGGTGACCGCGAGTGATTTTTCAACGTGGACACAAAAAATCCAGCCAGTTGCCAAGGCAAAACATATACCGCTGTTTGCGGTACTCAATAAAATCGACCTGCTAGAAACCGATGAAGAGGCGATTGTCGCCAGTGCGGATCGCTTGATTCGGATGACGGCGCAACAGCTTAAAATCCCGCGTGCGAATGTGCTACCCCTGAGTGCTAAGCATGGCATCAGAGCGGTGATCGAGCAGGATGAGGTGCGCCTACGTCGCAGTGGTTTTGCGCATCTGCGCCGTCACTTGATCCCACAGATCTTACAATTGCGCCAGCAGTTGCTCGAAAATGATGTCTTACCGCCTGTGGTGTCGAATATTCAAGCGGATCATCAGCAGATCGGTGAAAAACTGCAGCAGCTTCAGCGCGAGTTGCGTCAGTTGCAACATCAGCAACACGAGTTGCAGGATGATCATCAGCGTGCGCAGCGTTTGATTGAGCTGGATCAGTTAGATTTGACCCAGCGATCACGCAAGTTTGAGAATGGGGTAGGCCATGTGCGTACCCAGCTAGAGCGGGTGAACAGTTTGGTGGCGACTACGCGCTTGGATGCCCATTTGACCCGTGCTCGGAGTGTGTTGGGTATGACCCCGACCAGCTCAACGGTCGCCAGTGCGGTGAGCGTGGTGATTTCAGGCGTACGTTTGGATTTGCGCCGTTTGCGATCCGATATTGAGAGCTTGCCCGCGCAGGCCAAGCGATTGCACGACGACATTGGCTTTAGCGGTGCAGTTCCTGAGTTGTCAGTGGAGCCTGTATTACAGCAGATTGCTCAGCTCGAAAAGGACTACGCCGTGAGTCGCCCAAGTTCAGATAGTCCGCAGGTGGTTTTTGAGCAGCAATTTTTGCCAGATCTGGTAAACATCTATCAAGGAATTGCCGCACAGCTGACGCTATGGGGTGATGCGGTTGTGACCAGTATCGAAGAAGGACTTGCGGATGAAGCGGAACGCCTGAGCAGTAGACGTCATGGTCTGATCCACTCCAGTCAGCATATCGCTGCGCAAGAGCAACGCCTGCAGACAGTGATCAGCGACATTCCAAATCTCGAAAAAGATCAGGCGTTCTTGCAGGAGCTGTTGTATCGGTTACAAGCCGAGGAGCTTTAGGATTTTTTGAGTCCAAAAAATGCCGCAAGCCATGTGATGTGTATGCGGCGTTTTTTGTGTCCAGCATTCAGTGCGCTGTGTTTAGTGCGCACTGTCCCAGTCTTTACCCTGACCAATCTCGACCAGCAGTGGCACATCCAGCGGCACGACACCAGACATCGCTTCGCGTAGGTGTGGGATCAGGTCAGCCGCGATGTCCGCATCCACTTCGAACACCAATTCATCATGCACTTGCAGCAGCATTTTGGCCTGATCTTTGGGCAGAATCTTGTCGACCGCAATCATCGCCAGTTTAATAATATCTGCCGCAGAGCCTTGTAGCGGTGCATTGATCGCAGCACGTTCAGCGGCTTGGCGGATATTGGCGTTACTCGATTGAATATCCGGTGTGTACAAACGCCGACCAAGTAGCGTGCTGACATAGCCCTGTACGGCAGCTTGGGCGCGTGTGCGTTCCATATAGGCCAAAACATTCGGATATCGGGCAAAATACTGATTGATATACGCTTGCGATTCACTGCGGCTCAGTTTGAGTTGTTTGGACAGTCCAAACGACGACATGCCATACAGCAAGCCGAAGTTAATCGCTTTGGCTTGGCGGCGTTGCTCGCCGGTCACTTGTTCGAGCTGAATACCCAGCACTTCGGCAGCGGTGGCTTGGTGAATGTCACGGCCTTCTTGGAACGCCTTCAGCAGTGCAGCGTCTTGGGAAAAATGTGCCATCAAGCGCAGTTCGATCTGCGAATAGTCCGCCGCCAGTAATACGCGACCGGCTGGCGCAACAAAGGCGCGGCGAATCAAGCGGCCAGTTTCGTCACGGATTGGGATGTTTTGTAGATTAGGATCAGACGAGGACAGCCGACCGGTTGCGGTGTTGGCCTGATGGTAGCTGGTATGCACACGTCCAGTATTCGGGTTGGCTTGGGCGACCAGTGCATCGGTATAGGTGCTTTTGAGTTTGGATAGGCCGCGATACTCCAACACAGTTTCGGCGAGGGGATGTTCGA
Organism: Moraxellaceae bacterium; assembly: GCA_049301135.1. Classification (GTDB taxonomy): domain Bacteria; phylum Pseudomonadota; class Gammaproteobacteria; order Pseudomonadales; family Moraxellaceae; genus JAYXXU01. The sequence continues at coordinate 6,447 of JBAQKP010000136.1, forward strand.
TTTTTTCTAAAATCGCCTCGCTGGTCGCATACTGACCGCTGGCGGTTTTTTTACCGCCCGCAATGCCGAGTTTATCAAATAAAATTTCACCCAATTGCTTCGGTGAGGCGACATTAAACTGCTGTCCGGCCAGTTCGTGCGCGATTTTTTCGAGACCCAAAATCTGCTCGGCAAAACGCTGACTCAGTTCGGTTAAAAAGCCACGATCCAACAAAATCCCGTTGCTTTCCATCTCAGTTAAAATCTGCGCGGTCGGCATCTCGACTTCAAGCAGCAGCGATTTGAGTGCGGGCAGATCTTTGAGTTTATCGCTAAACAGTTGATACAGCCGAAAGGTCACATCGGCATCTTCGCAGGCATACGGCGCGGCTTTGTCCAGTTCGATCTGGTTAAAGGTCAGTTGCTTGACGCCTTTTCCGGCCACATCCTCGAAGCTAGTAGTCTGATAATCCAGATAAAATTTGACTAGATCATCCATGTTATGCCGTGTTGCGGTTGGATTGATCACATATGAGGCCAGCATGGTGTCAAATGCCCAGCCTTGTAGCTGAATGCCATGATTGCTGAGCACATGCGCGTCGTATTTGAGGTGTTGGCCGATTTTGCCGATGTTGGGATTTTCGAGGATCGGCTTGAGTTGTGCCAATACCGATTCACGATCCAGCTGCTCCGGTGCGCCCATGTAGTCATGCGCCAGCGGCAGGTAATAGGCTTGCTCGGCTTGTAGCGCAAACGACAAGCCGACGATCTGCGCGGTACGCCAGTCCAGTGCGGTGGTTTCGGTATCAATCACAAACTGTTCTGCATGTTGCAAGCGGCTGAGTAACGCCTGAAAATCCGCATCGGTCAGGATGGTCTGCCAATCGTGTGCGGCGGTCGGTGCAGTAACCTCTGCGCTGCTGTCAGTCTGGCTTTGTACGGCTTGGTTTTGTGCTGCTTGGCTGCGTAGATTATCGGGATGATTCGGATGTTCCAGCGACTGTAGTGCGCCGCGAAAATCCAGTTCGGTATACAAACGCTTAAGTTCTGGCACGTTGGCAGCACCGAGTTTGAGTTCATGCCAATCAAACTCAAGCGGCAGATCACAGACGATACTGGCCAGTTGATGATTAAACGGGATGGTATCGGCGTGATCGCGCAGGCTTTGGCCGACTGCGCCTTTGATCTGTTCGATGTTTTCTAAAATCCCACCAATCGTGCCGTACTGCTGTAGCCATTTTGCGGCGGTTTTTGCACCGACTTTGGGAATGCCTTTGATGCCGTCCGATGCGTCACCCATCAAGGTCAGATAGTCGATGATTTGGTCTGGTCGCACGCCGAATTTTTCGACCACGGCATCGTAGTCCATAACTTTTTCTTTAAAGCTGTCTTCGAGCTTGATGTTGTCGTTGACCAGTTGGCACATGTCCTTGTCGCCAGTCGAGATCAGCACTTGGTAGCCTTCACGTTCGGCGCGTTTGGCCAGTGTGCCCATCAAGTCGTCAGCTTCGGCACCGGACAGCATCAGTAGTGGAATGCCCATCGCCCGAATCAAATCATGCAGATACGGAATCTGTGGCGACAGTTCAGATGGCATTTCTGGTCGTCCGGCCTTGTAGTCGGCGGAGAGTAGATGCCGAAAAGTCGGTTCTGGCGTGTCAAAAGTGACCACCATATGGGTCGGCTGATAGCGCCGGATCAGTTTTTGTAGGGCGTTTTGTGCGCCTTTGATGGCGTTGGTTTGCATGCCTTGGGCGTTGGTCAGCGGCGGCAAGGCGTGAAAGGCACGAAATAGATAATACGAGCCATCGACCAACACGAACGGGGGAGTAGACATGGGTTTTTCCGCAACAAGCCAACACAGTGCGCCAATGGTAACGTAGTTTGCTGATCTTGTGCTTTAATCGAAAAAAACGATTAACAGAATACAAAAATCCCATTTGATCTATCGCACCAGACTGACTAAGCTCAACCTCGTCAGATACACCCGTTTATCCAACCCTCGTGTCTAGGAGACATACTGTGAGCTTGATCAATACCCAAGTACAACCGTTCAAAGCCCAAGCATTCCATAACGGTCAGTTTATCGAAGTGACCGAGCAAAGCCTGACCGGCAAGTGGTCAGTGCTGATTTTCATGCCAGCGGCGTTCACTTTCAACTGCCCAACCGAAATCGAAGATGCTGCTGACAACTATGCCGCCTTCCAAGCAGCCGGTGCAGAAGTCTACATCGTGACCACCGACACCCAGTTCTCGCACAAAGTCTGGCACGAAACTTCACCAGCGGTTGGCAAAGCCAAATTCCCACTGGTCGGTGACCCAACTCATCAACTGACCCGTGCGTTCGGTGTGCATATCGAAGAAGAAGGTCTGGCACTGCGCGGTACCTTCGTGATCAACCCAGACGGCGTGATCAAAACTGCTGAAGTCCACAGCAACGAAATCGCCCGTGACGTGTCAGAAACGCTGCGTAAGCTGAAAGCTGCACAGTTCACCGCCGCTAACCCAGGCCAAGTGTGCCCAGCCAAGTGGAAAGAAGGCGCAGCAACTCTGACCCCATCACTGGATCTGGTCGGTAAGATCTAAGGGTTTTTAGCCCTCATCCCAGCCCTCTCCCACGGGAGAGGGTGCTTTGCCAAAATCCCAAACCCTACAATTGTAGTTGCAAGACGTTTAATGGCGTTTTGCCAGTGCAATTCATGCCAAAAATCTGTCGCTTAGCGATCCTAAGCGCATTGTAGTGAGGAGATTCACCATGTTAGACGACGCAATCAAAGGCCAACTCAACGCCTATCTGCAAAAACTGCAACGCCCAATCGAGCTGATTGCTTCGCTCGACGACAGTGACCTTTCATCCAACAGCAAGACGCAAGAATTACGCGGCCTGCTGACCGATATTGACAGTCTGTCTGAGCGCGTTAGCGTACGTTTTGACGGGACAGATGCGCGTAAGCCATCGTTTGCGATTGCCGAAGTCGGGCAGATCGGTCGAGTGCATTTTGCAGGTATTCCGATGGGGCATGAATTTACCTCGTTGGTGCTGGGTCTGCTGCATGTCGGTGGTCATCCGCCAAAAGTCGAAGCCGATGTGATTGAGCAAATCAAAGGCCTAAACAATGGAGCGGACGGTGAGTATCGCTTCGAAACCTTCGTGTCCCTGACCTGCCACAACTGTCCCGATGTGGTGCAAGCGCTGAATACCTTGTCTGCACTGAACCCAAACGTCAGTAACGTGATGATCGATGGCGCGATGTTCCAAGCGGAAGTCGAGCGCCGTGAAATTCAAGCTGTACCGACCGTGTATTTAAATGGTCAGGTGTTCGGGCATGGTCGTATGACCATTGAAGAAATCGTCGCCAAACTCGACAGCAATAGCGCTGCTAAAGATGCGGCCAAACTGAGCGCCAAAGACGCGTACGACGTGCTAATCGTCGGTGGTGGTCCTGCGGGGGCTGCGGCAGCGGTGTATGCGGCGCGTAAAGGCATCCGTACCGGCTTGCTGGCCGAGCGCTTCGGTGGTCAAGTCACTGACACCATGTCGATTGAAAACTATATCTCCGTGCCAGAAACCGAAGGCCCAAAGCTGGTCGCGGCGATGGAGCAGCACGTCAACGCCTATGACGTCGATGTGATGAAGCTGCAAAAAGCCAGCAAAATCGAGCGCAAAGATCTGGTCGAACTGACCTTAGAAAACGGCGCCGTGCTGAAAAGCAAAACCGTGATCGTGGCGACCGGCGCGCGCTGGCGCAAGATGAACGTGACCGGCGAAACCGAGTACAACGGTCGTGGCGTGGCCTACTGTCCTCACTGTGATGGCCCATTGTTTAAAGGCAAGCGCGTCGCGGTCATCGGCGGTGGTAACTCTGGGGTCGAAGCGGCCATTGATCTGGCGGGGATTGTCGAGCATGTGACGCTGCTGGAGTTTGATAGCAAGCTGCGTGCTGATGCAGTGCTGCAAAACAAGCTGAACAGCCTGCCAAACGTCACCATCATCACCAGTGCCTTGACCACTGAGGTACAGGGCGATGGTGCGCGGGTTACGGCATTGGTCTATCAAGACCGCAGCACTGAGCAGTTGCACACGATTCAGTTGGCGGGGATCTTTGTACAGATTGGGCTGTTGCCGAATACCGACTGGCTCAAAGGCGCGATTGATCTGTCGCCACGCGGTGAGATTGAGGTCAATGCACGCGGTGAAACGTCGATGGCAGGGGTGTTTGCTGCCGGTGATGCGACTACCACACCGTATAAGCAGATCATTATCGCGACCGGTGAAGGCGCAAAAGTTGCACTGTCAGCGTTTGATTATTTGATCCGTCAAGCGGTGTAATACGTGTACTGATTTGCCTGCTGAGTGCGGCTGATCCAATCCTCCTAGTTTTTTCAAAAACTGGGGGGATTTTTATTTTCCGCTAGCAACAAAAAATCAAAACTCTTTTATGGCTTTGATCGTAAAAAACAATCAACATAAATATTTTAATCAATTTTACAGATCAACGCTTTTGCCCAATACTGTCTACATCAGCACAGCATCTCGGAGCAACGCCGCATGAATCCTTGTCAGTACAACATCCACCAGCGTCGTCAACACACCAACATCGCCGCCAGTTTGTGGGGCATGTCGGCCAGCGCGATCCAACAGCAGCTTCAGCAGGTTGCACAAACCGATGCCTGTGGTGCAGCGGGAATCCAGCAAGCCTACGATCAATTGCGGCATGGTCTGTTGGAAGGCTAATACAGCAACCTTTACCCCAGCAAATCTGCAACACAAATGCAGAGATTTTGGCATGAATACGCCATCAAAAAGCCTTATGCTCTGATTCAGACTCACGGAGGATGAGCAAAAACCAGCCCTTGACTGCCGAGTGATTAGACCGTTACCGCAGTAGCGATCAGAACCGGCAGCCAGTCCCTCAAGCAGATTCATCTGGAGATCAACATGGATCACAACACCTCAAGCGGCCAATGCCCCGTCATGCACGGCAGCCCAACCTCAGCGCGACTGGCCGAAAAGGCATGGTGGCCGAAAACGCTTAACCTTGATATTTTGCATCAACACGACCGCAAGACCAATCCGCTCGGCGCGGACTTTAATTATCGTGAAGCGGTCAAAACGATTGATGCTGAAGCCTTAAAGGCCGATGTCAAAGCCTTGATGACCGATAGCCAAGACTGGTGGCCAGCCGATTGGGGACACTACGGCGGCCTGATGATTCGTTTGGCGTGGCACTCAGCGGGCACGTATCGGACTGCCGACGGGCGAGGTGGTGCTGGTTCGGGTAGTCAGCGTTTTGCCCCGCTGAGTTCTTGGCCAGACAATGGGAATTTGGACAAAGCACGCCGTTTATTGTGGCCGATCAAGAAAAAATACGGCAACAAAATCAGTTGGGCAGACTTGATGATTTTGGCTGGTAACATGGCCTACGAGTCGATGGGTTTAAAAACCTTCGGCTTTGCGTTTGGCCGTCCCGACATTTGGCACCCCGAAAAAGACATTTATTGGGGTTCAGAGCAAGAGTGGCTTGCACCGACTGGTAGCGAAGGTTCGCGCTATTCGGGTCAGCGTGACCTCGAAAACCCACTGGCCGCAGTGATGATGGGCTTGATTTATGTCAACCCAGAAGGGGTCGATGGTCAGCCTGATCCGCTCAAAACTGCACATGATATGCGGGTGACCTTTGCACGTATGGCGATGGATGACGAAGAAACCGTCGCGCTGACCGCCGGTGGACATACTGTCGGTAAGGCGCACGGCAATGGCGACGCAGCCAACCTCGGTGCAGCGCCTGAAGGCGGCGAGATCGAAGAGCAAGGACTGGGCTGGAACAACCACAAAACCCGTGGTGTCGGCCGTGACACGGTGACCAGTGGCGTGGAAGGCGCATGGACAACCCATCCGACCCAATGGGATAACGGTTATTTTGCGATGTTGTTCAAGCATGAGTGGACACTGACCAAAAGCCCAGCCGGTGCGTCACAGTGGGCACCGATCAATATCCAACAGCAAGACATGCCGGTCGATGTGGAAGACCCGAGCATTCGCTGCATGCCGATGATGACGGATGCCGATATGGCATTAAAATTTGATCCGGAATATCGCAAGATTTCTGAGCGATTCCGCGACGATCAGGCGTATTTTTCCGATGTGTTTGCGCGGGCGTGGTTCAAGCTGACCCATCGTGACATGGGCCCAAAATCACGCTATATCGGGGCGGATGTGCCGCAAGAGGATTTGATCTGGCAAGATCCCGTGCCCGCCGGTCGTACCGATTATGATGTGGCAGCGGTCAAAGCCAAGATTGCGGCGAGTGGTCTGAGCGTCAGTGAATTGGTCACAACCGCGTGGGACAGTGCGCGGACGTTTCGGGGTTCGGACAAACGCGGCGGCGCGAATGGCTCGCGGATTCGGTTAGCACCCCAAAAAGACTGGGCAGGCAACGAGCCGGAGCGCCTCGCCAAAGTATTGTCGGTGTACGAGCAAATCACTGCCGAGACTGGCGCGAGTATTGCCGACGTGATCGTGTTGGGCGGTAATCTGGGTATTGAGCAAGCCGCACAAGCGGCTGGTATCACGCTGACTGTGCCATTTGCGGCAGGACGTGGTGATGCGACGGCGGAGATGACCGATATTGAGTCGTTTGAACCACTTGAACCTGTCGCTGACGGCTTCCGGAATTGGCAAAAACAGCACTACATCCCTACGCCAGAGGAGTTGTTGCTGGATCGGGCGCAGTTATTGGGTCTCACTGCTGCGGAAATGACCGTGTTGGTCGGTGGCATGCGGGTGATCAGCACCAATCATGCGGGCACAGCGCATGGCGTATTTACCGATCGCGTTGGTGCGTTGACCAATGATTTCTTTGTGAATCTGACCGATATGTCATACACATGGAAGCCAACTGGTCGTAACAGCTATGAGATCTGTGAGCGTCGCAGCGGTTCGGTGAAATGGACGGCGACGCGAGTTGATTTGGTCTTTGGTTCTAATTCGGTGCTGCGTTCCTATGCGGAGTTGTATGCACAGGACGATCACCAAGCCAAATTTGTCGATGACTTTGTTGCAGCTTGGGTCAAGGTTATGAACGCAGATCGGTTTGATCTGCTGGCTTGATCATTTGCCAAACTGATTGGTTAAATGAGATTCGCGCTGGTTGATCCGGCGCGAATCTTTATCCACGCAACAGCATCTTCACTGCATCCACCTCCGGCCGCACACCATGCCAAACTGTAAAGGCTTCGGCGGCTTGCCCGACCAACATCCCCAGACCATCTGCTGTGACCACACCGCGTGCTTCGGCTTGCGCCATAAAATCCGATGGCTTGCCGTAGGCCATTTCATAAGCATAATCAAAGCGTAAACTGTCAGGTAGTTGCAATGCGTCGCCGCTCAGACTGGCCGATGTGGCATTGATCACCAAGGTAAAATCACCGCTTAACTGATCGAGTCCACAAGCCGTCACCGCAACCGGCTGGGTAAATGGCCTTAGGTCGGCAATCAATTGTTCGGCGCGTGATACGGTACGATTGGCGATCACGATTTCGGCTACACCTGCCCGAATTAACGGCAAAATCACCCCGCGCGTTGCACCGCCAGCCCCTAAGATCAAGACTCGCGCAGTGGCTAACGGACAATCAATATCGAGCAGGGCATTGACCAAACCGGTGCCATCGGTATTGTCGCCGTGCAATTTGCCATCGGCTATCCAAAGCGTATTGACTGCTTGCGCCGCTTGAGCACGTTCGGTCAGCACTTCACTGAGTGCAAAGGCTTGTTCTTTAAACGGTACAGTGACGTTTAGACCACTACCACCACCAGCAAAAAACGCCACAACTACTTCGGCAAATGCATCTAGCGGGGCGAGTAGTTTTTGGTAAGACAGCGCAATACCGGTCTGCTGACCAAATGCTTGATGGATTTCGGGGGAGCGGCTGTGCGCGATAGGATTGCCAATCACTGCAAAATGTTTCATAAATTTTAAGACCAAATCAAAAAAAGCGTGTGCCAGCGCGTCAAAAAAATCTATTTTTGAGATAGGCAATAGTTACGTGGAGTTTTAATCCTGTATTACGCCTGCGGCTGGCCTCACTTTTGACAGGCCAAAAGTAAGC
>JBAQKP010000137.1:0-7294 GCA_049301135.1 Moraxellaceae bacterium
GTGTTTAAACGTTGACCGCACTCGATAAAGTCGTTACGGTCAGTGTTGTGGACACCGAGTCAACGCTTGGTACAAAAATTGCTAACAGAATAGGTGTTACACAAAACGTCATGTGCTTGTCATTAGACCTTCATCTGTGAAGGGTTAACTCAAGGCATGACACAGGCATCGGTTAAATGATGTCGATCTGAGATGATCACAGAGAAACGGGCTTAAAAATCGACTGCCCAGATGTTTTTTGTAGTGATCAATTGTGGTAGAGCTAACTAGAGGAACAAGTGTATGAAAGCGAATCATCTGAAAGTGCATGCAGCGTTTGAATTTGAGCTGGATGAGTTAGATTTTGAGTTTGAGAGTGACGACGCAACCGAGATGTAACGGTTGCCAACCGCCTCTTCAATCGGTGTGGCTTAACCAACAAGCCTGCACCAACGCCGGATAAAACAGTGTGACACGCCACCGTATCAGGTGGCGTTTTTGTGTCTGGATGGCCGTTCAATGCAACCACAGCCGCAGCTTAAAAGCCGGTGCAAAAGTGGATTTAGTTGCATCTAAAATTTGCTACAGTCAATCATCGCTCACAAGAATCGGTTATTTATGAAATCACAGCGAATCGCGATTGTCGGTGCAGGTACGGCAGGGCTAGCCAGTGCAGTGTTACTCAGTCGGCAAGGCCATGAGATTACCTTGTTTGAGCAAGCGACACAGCTTGACAATGTTGGTGCGGGAATTTTATTGCAGCCGTCTGGTTTGGCGGTGTTTCGGCATTTGGGGGTGTTAGATGCGGCGATGGCGCTGGGTGCACCGGTACGTTCGCTACAAGGCCAGCTTGCCGATGGTAGTCTATTGGTCGATCATCATTATCAAGATCTAAATGCCACTGACTTTGGGTTGGGCATGCACCGTGCCGCGCTGTGTGATGTGTTGGTGAACGCTTTGCCTGTGAGGTCGATTGAGTGGCGGCTGGGTCATGCGGTACTGCGCGTGACTGAACAGCCAGATGGTGTGGTGTTGCACTGTCAGCAAGCGGATGGACAGACCCAAACCAGCCAATTTGATGCACTATTGATCGCCAATGGCGCAAAAAGCCAATTACGTCCAAAAGCGTGGGTGTTGCTGGATCGCCCGTATCCGTGGGGTGCGGTCTGGTCGATTTTGCCAGAGTGCGAGACGTTAGATCGACAGGTGTTGCATCAGTTTTATCACGGGGCGCAGACCATGATGGGAGTGTTGCCAACGGGTGCTGTGCCATCTCAGCCGGATCAGCGGCTGTCCAGTGTGTTTTGGAGTATTCCAACTGCGCAGTTTGCGGCATGGGGACGGCAGCCTGCACAGATCGCGGCGTGGATCGCATCGGTGGGTCAGTATTGGCCAGACGCGGCTGAGTGGTTGGCACAGGTGGTGATACATCCTGAGCAGTTTATGCGAGCAGCGTATCGGGATGTGATTTTGAGTCGGTTTGGGGCAGGGCGGTTGGGGGTGTTGGGCGATGCTGCACATGCCATGAGTCCACAGCTTGGGCAGGGCGTCAATATGGCGTTGCTGGATGCGTGGGCGATGGGTCGGGCAGTACAACAGGCAAAAAGCTGGGATCAGGTCTGGCCGCACTATCAGCAGTGGCGTGCACCGTCGATTCGGTTTTATCAAATGATGAGTCGGCAGTTGACGCCACTCTACCAGTCGGATCGGCGTGGTTTGGGCATGTTAAGAGATGTGGCCTTCCCGTGGATGTATCGAGTGCCATGGTTGCGCCGTGAGATGGCCAAGACGATTTCAGGTTTTAAAATGGGGGCGTTGTGGGAAATGGATCGAACTGTATTCGTTGAGTAGGCTGTATTTAGGTCAGTAAGATCTGAGTTCGGCACAAAAAAATACCATTCAGAAGAATGGTATTTTGCTGCTGGTGCGTCGCAGCGTCGCTTATTGCTGGCTATCGACAATCACACTTGCAGTGCCTGCACCGACTGCTGCACCAATCGCTGCACCAGTACGACCACCGGATTTTTCACCAATCGCAGCCCCTGCGGCAGCACCAGCGGCAGTAGCGGCCGCACGGTTTTGTGATGGGGTCATGCCAGCACACGCGGTCAAGGTCATGACGGTACCGAGTGTGAGTGCAATGAGGGCTGGACTGCCAAGCATTTTTGAAGGTTGCATGTGATATCTCCGATACGGTGAATTAAGATCGTGCATTAAGCCAATGCTGTCCGTCACGGTAGCTGCCTGCGTGCTGGATGCCTAGACCTGATCTGTAGATTTTGTTTTGATTGGGTGTGTGTTGTCCTGTTGTTGTGTGTATCAGGGAGATAATTGCCGCGATTAGTAGTGAGTTGTGTGTGTCTGCTGTGAGTTTGAAGCTGTGGTACAAGATGCTAGGCATCGCTTTGTAGTTGTGCGATACCGGCCTGAATAGCATGGGCAACTTGTTCGCGCAGTTGCCATTTGATCTGTTCATATTGCGCTGGATCGAGATGCCGAGTTTCGATTCTAGGCATAAACTGATAGCGCAGTGTTTGGCGTTTTGGAAAGTATGGCAATCCTTTAAAGCCCGTTACCCAAGGGATAAAGGCTTCACCGTCACGCATGTATTTGAGTAGGCCAGTCTTTTTAGCCAGTTTGCCCAGTGTAGAGGCTTTAAAGTCATTGGCGTCGTAATGCAAATCAAACGCTTCTTCGCCACCGACCGCCGCAAACGGAATGATGTCGTAGCCATGCTGCAAGGCCAGTTCAATGAAGCCGATGCGGTTTTTCCAGATCAACTGGTACGCTTCGCCTTTGTTTTTCATCACCTCGCGGCCACCACCAGGGAAGATCAGGATGTGCTGACCCGCTTGCATCAGCGCACTGACCGATTCGCGTGTGCCATTAAAGCCACCAAAACGACTCACCCCGCGTCCCCAAACCGGCACGCGAAAATGCACGCGATCTGCCACACCCCGCAGCCAGACACCACGCTCAAGATACACGCCCAGCACCATCGGCGGCACGTCATAACCGAGTAGCGTGTGATTGCCGACGTAGAGAGCAGGCCGAGCGGGGTCGATCTGTTCAAGCCCGATAAAAGTCGGCGAGAACCAGTGGCTCAACGTCTGGGATGCCAAACGCACTTGAGATGGCGAGGGTGGTACGAAACCAAGCAAAGGTTTTGAATGTTCAGGATGTTGCATGTTGCAATCCACCGTAAGAGCAGCGCATTCAGGTCTGTTCCGCCTAAAAAACGCCCGTAATCTTCGTGCGATATATCAAGCAGACCTGAACTAATTTACCCACTTAAAAAATTAAAAGCCAAATATTAGCGACGACTGAAACCATCGACGTCCTGATGTACTGCCGCTAGTCCCACCAGTTAAACCAAGCATCACCCATACACTGAGGTTTCCAGTAGTGTATATCTGCTGTTGAAAACCTCGAGTTTGGCTGAAAATCAGCATGCAGTTCAATGATACTCAGCGGATGAATATCAAATAAAACAGAGAGGGTTTGGCTAAATTCTGGTTGGTCAACAAACTGGAGTTTGCAGCAATGCGGTTTAAAGCTTTGGCTGTATGCCCACTGTTGATCGTGGTTGCACAACACATAAAACGTCGTGTGACGTTGATGAATGCGTACTGCATAGAAGTTTGGGGTGACATCGGGCGCAAACCAATCCACAGCTGTCGCAGCATGCTGTTGGCAACAAGCATAAACGATGGATTTAAATTGGCTAAACGTCAACATGATTGACCAAAATAAAAAACGCGCCTCTTACCGTGATCATAAAAGGCGTGTGATGCATGGTGGATTAATTGCTGACTTTCACGCAGTCTGCCGCCTGCTTGGCCAATGTCCGCGCCGTATCGGTATCCGCTGCGCGCGCTGTTGCCACACCCATACGCCGACGTGCAAAACCTTCTGGCTTACCAAACAAACGCAGATCCGCACCCGCCACCGCCAGCGCTTGCTCCATGCCCGTAAAGCTCAGATTACGCCCATCCATACCTGCATAAATCACCGCACTGGCCGCGACACTATGCCGTGTAGTATCGACTGGCAAGCCGAGAATTGCCCGTGCATGTAGCTCAAATTCGCTTTGGAATTGGCTCGCCAACGTCACCAGTCCAGTGTCATGCGGACGCGGCGATACCTCAGAGAACCAGACAAAGTCACCTTTGACAAACAGCTCAACCCCAAACAAACCACAACCGCCCAGTGCAGTGGTGACTAGATCAGCGATACGTTTGGCTTCAGTCAATGCGGCATCGGTCATCGGTTGTGGTTGCCAGCTTTCGACATAATCACCGGATTCTTGGCGGTGGCCGATGGCATCACAAAAGTGGGTTTCGGTTGCGCCAGTGGTTGGATTTTTGGCGCGTACCGTGAGTAGGGTGATTTCAAAATCAAAATCAATCTGACCTTCGATAATCACTTTGCCATGACTGACCCGACCGCCTTGCATCGCGTAGTCCCATGCTGCGTCCGCTTGGTCGCTGCTGGTCAGGCGCGATTGGCCTTTGCCAGACGAGGACATGACCGGCTTAATAAAGCAGGGGTAGCCGATCGCGTCACAGCCAGTTTTAAAGTCAGCCAGATTGTCGGCAAATTGATACGGCGAGGTCGGCAAACCCAGTTCTTCGGCGGCCAGTTTACGGATGCCTTCACGGTTCATGGTCAGGTTGGTGGCTTTGGCCGATGGGATGACAGTCGCCTGACCACTGGCTTCGATCTTGAGTAGTTGTTCGGTGGCAATCGCTTCAATTTCGGGCACGATCAGGTTTGGTTTGACCTGATCGACGAGGGCTTGTAGTGCGTCAGGATCAGCCATGTTCAGCACATGCGCGACGTGGGCGATTTGCATCGCGGGTGCATCGGCGTAACGGTCTGCCGCGTGTACTTCGACGCCCAGCCGTTGTAGGGAGATCACGACTTCTTTGCCGAGTTCGCCCGAGCCGAGCATCAGGACACGAAATGCAGAAGATTGTAGGGGTGTGCCCAACGTCAGTGGCGAGGCTAGCGGCATGATCGGCTCCAAGCGGTCAAAAAATTGTGGCTAGGATAGCAGATTTGCATGGGCTGGGCTGTGCCTCGTCCGCAACTGCTCTATACTGCTGCGATGTTGATAAGGAAGTTTTTAAATCATGACTGATAAACTGTTGGCACAACAGGTAGATGTGGGTAGCCCTGTTCCGTATGTCGATGACAGCTGGATACAACGGTTATGGGATTGGGCGGATCAGGCACAAATCCAAGACCTTCATTGGGTGAAACACAAAGATCATCCAAAAGGTGGTTGGTGGAAAGGTTTGCCGCGAGATCGGCACACACTGTTAACCCTACAAAAGCTTAATCTGAATTCAAGTAATCTGGTCGCGCTGCCAGCAGAGATTGGTAATCTTAGCCAGTTACAGACGCTTTATCTCAGTAAGAACAGCCTTAGAGCTTTGCCAGCGCAGATCGGTCAGCTGAGCCAGTTGCGAGAGTTGGACGTAAGTTGTAATTATCAACTGAGTGATTTGCCCGCCGAGATTGGCCAGCTCAGTCAGTTAGAAGTGCTTCATCTTGATTGTACAGCCTTAAGTGTTTTACCAAAAGCGATCTTCCAGCTTAGTCAGCTCCAGAGGCTGCATTTAAGCTCCATTAAATTTAGTGTTCTGCCAGCGGAAATCGGTCAGCTCAGCCAGTTGCAGATGATCAACCTTCGTGGAAATAAGCTGACTGCTTTGCCAGCGGAGATCGGTCAGCTAAACCAGTTGCAAAAACTTTATCTAGGCGGTAACGAGCTGAGTATCTTGCCAGATGAAATCGCCCAATTGAGCCAGTTACAAGTACTGGAGCTTAAGGGAAACCGCTTCACTGATTTGCCAGCCGAGTTGATTAGTCGCTTAGGTCAGCTGCGTGAGCTTGATCTAAGTAGTAACCGGATGAGCACGCTGCCAGCGGAGATTGGTTGCTTAGGTCAGTTGCACGAGCTTAAGCTTGGTTATAACTGCTTAAGTGAGTTGCCCGCAGAGCTGGGTCAACTGGTTCAGTTGCGTACACTCACTCTTGGGGGCAACCGGTTAAACGCTTTGCCGCTTGAGCTGGGTCAGCTTAGCCAATTGCAAGTGCTTGATCTTAATTCCAATAAGCTGACTTTTTTTCCTACAGTGCTGTCCCAAATCAGCCAGCTGCAAACACTCATCCTGACTGATAATCAGTTGAGTGCGTTACCGCAGGAAATCGGTCAATTTAGCCAGTTGCAATGGCTTAGTCTTGGTCACAATCAGCTGGCTGCTTTACCAGTGGAGTTGTTTCAACTCAGCCAGCTACAACAGCTTTGGCTTGGTCGTAACCACTTGAGCATTTTGCCAGCAGAAATAGGTCGGCTCAATCAACTACAGAAACTGAGTGTTACCTCTAATAAACTGAACGCGCTACCCCCAGAAATCGGTCAGTTGAGCCAACTACAGGAGCTTTATTTGAGTTCTAACAAGCTGGATCAACTACCCGCTGAGATTGGTCAATTACGCCAGTTGCGTAAGCTTGTCATTGAGGGGAATCCGTTGGTTGATTTGCCAGTAGAGATGAGTCAGCTTAAACAGCTACGTGAGATGGGGATTAGTAAAGGGCACTTTAACCGTGAGCAGAAAGCCCACATTAAAAGCTTGCTGCCCAAATGCAAGCTGACCTACCCATGACCGATTGAACGCAACCAGCACGGGCTGCAAAGCCCCTGCAAAACCAGTATACTTTAGCACTTTGTTACGACCCCCACAGGATCAGGATCGACCATGACTGAACGTATTCAGCAAGGCAAACTCGCGATTGCCAAACCACTGTTTGATTTTATCGAGCAAAAAGCCCTCCCAAACACTGGCGTTGCAAGTGCAGATTACTGGGCAGCTTTTGAACAGATCGTCACCGACCTGACCCCAAAAAACAAAGCACTGCTGGCCAAGCGCGACCAGATCCAAGCCCAAATCGACGCATGGCACAAAGCCAATCCAGCGTTTGATGCGGCGGCCTACACCGCGTTTTTGACCGAGATTGGCTATCTGTTGCCAGAAGGCGAAGACTTCCAAATCACCACCGAAAACGTCGATGTCGAAATCGCCCAACTCGCAGGCGCACAGTTGGTCGTACCGGTGCGTAACGCCCGCTATGCCCTGAACGCCGCCAACGCCCGCTGGGGTTCGCTGTACGATGCACTGTACGGCACTGACGTGATCAGCACCGAAGACGGCGCAGACAAAGGCCAAGGCTACAACCCAGTACGCGGCAACACAGTCATCGCCTACGCCAATAACTTCCTAAACGAACACTTCCCACTGGTACAAGC
>JBAQKP010000138.1:0-24112 GCA_049301135.1 Moraxellaceae bacterium
GCGCTCACGGGAACGGCTCGAAACCGAGATTGAGCAGTTTGCGGTGATCGAGCGCGACGGCATGATCGTCGGCTGTGCGGCGCTGTATCCGATCCAAACCGCTGACCACGAACCGTCTGCCGCGGAGGTCGCGTGTGTCGCGGTGCATCCAAGCTACCGCAGTGGCAATCGTGGCGCAGAGTTGCTGGATTATTTGGAGGCCAAAGCACGTAGTCGTGGCACCGATGAGTTGTTTGTGTTGACCACCCGCACCGCGCATTGGTTTATTGAGCAAGGTTTTGAGCCTGCACCGGTCGATGCGCTGCCAGTGGCACGGTTGGCAATGTACAACTATCAGCGAAACTCGCAGATTTTCAAGAAAACTCTTTGATTTTAAGTGATAAAAAAGCCCGATAATTCGGGCTTTTTTGTGGCTGTATGCTGCAATTAAGGATTAACTTTGATCAACTCGACGTCAAAGGTCAGCATGCTGTTCGGTGGGATTTCGCCGGCACCTGACTCACCGTAGGCCAGATTGGACGGGATGAATAAACGGGTTTTACCGCCTTCTTTCATCAGTTGCAGACCTTCAGTCCAACCGGCAATCACTTGATTCAGCGGGAAGGTAATCGGCTCATTACGCGCGATTGAGCTATCAAACACCGTCCCGTCTAGCATCCGACCTTCATAGTGGACTTTGACCTGATCGGTGGCTTTTGGGCTTGCGCCAGTGCCTGCGGTCAGCACTTCATATTGCAAGCCGCTCGCGGTGGTCACCACGTTCGGTTTTTTGCCATTGGTGGCCAAAAACGCTGCACCGGCCTTGATGTTCTCTTCGCCCATCTTGGCAATCGCTTGCATTTCTTCGGCATCGCGACGTTGCTTGTACGCCATCAGAGTTGCTTGCATTTGCTCTTCGGTCAGCTTGCCTGTTTTGCCCGCATAACCATCGCGAAAGCCCGCGACAAACGTCTCGGTATCGAGGTCATTGATTGCATCTTTATTGCCTTGTCCCATCAAAAAGCCAAAGCTATAGCCGACTTTTTGCACTTCAGTACTGCTGGCAGTAATCGTAGGCGCATTTTTGCTGCCCGCACTACTCGGGTCAGCAGCATGTGCCAATAGAACCGGAGCAATCGCACCACTGGTCAGCACGACCGCCAAAATCACAGGAATCACTTTGCTCATCAAAAAAATCCGTAATAATCACAAGGGGTTCGGCTCAACAGACAGACGGCTGACCGTTTGACCGGATTGTACGACAACTTCATTCCACATCAGCACACTGCTGCTGTTAGTCTTTGCTCTGGCATGAAAGGTAAGATTGTCAATGTCCTGACAGACCAATTTTACCGACTGATCAATCCATCAAGAGCCTGATTGGTCATTCATGAAGAGTACAGTCGGGTAGATTGTTGCATGCAATGTACCTAGCTCCACTCTTCATATCAATGATTGCCAACAAAATCGATAGCTTTTATGTTCACAGGAGTCACCAGCATGACCAAAGATACCAGCAAATCTGATCTCGCCGCTTCAGTTGAGGCCGTGGTTGCACAAGCCGCCGAAACAGCGAGCGAAACCGTCGAGCAAATCACTGAAACGACTGAAGCAGCAGCACAAGATGCGGTTGCCAGTCTACAGAAACTCGCTCAGCGCGTTCAAGAAGAAGCCTCTCCATACATCGAAAAAGCCCGCGAGCTGATCGATCAGGCCGAAGAAGCCTGCCAAGACGTGCTGCACAAAATCGAAGATCGTGCGACCAGCAACGACACGACCAAAGAAGCGTTGGCATTGGTCAAAGAAGCGCAAAGTGAATTTGAGCAAATCGTTCAAGCCCTGCGTAATGATTTTGCGCAACTGCGTGAATCACTGGCTGGCTTGCAAGAAAGCAGTGAATTGAAAAGCTATATTCAGCAGTTGATTAGCAAAATCAGCAGCAAAGTCAGCACGAAAGCCGACAGCAGCACCGACCAAGCTGCATAAGCTGGGCGTGTTGTACTGCGGTAAATCAGCCACTCAGCAGCACTGAGTGGCTTTTTGCCAACAATTGCGGGGTAAAACCGTTTTTTAGGCAAAAAAAAGGGTGGCGTGCGCCACCCTAAAAGAGGGTTTGGTCAATGATTCCGCATCGAACGGGTCGCGAAGTCTATACAGGAACTCGCTAACTGAATCAGACTAATACAACCCCACGACCCGATACTGCAACATTGTCGGACAATATCTAAAAAACAATAAAGACATACTGTATTTTCAGATTTAAATCACAAACCATTCAGGAAGACTTAACGGCTCTGGCAAAATTTGACGCAATTGGCTTAATAAGCAGGCGATTTGCTGGCTGTCATTTGGCATCACCGTGATATGCCCAAGTTTACGTCCTGCCCGCTCAGACTTGCCATACAGATGCAAATGCACACCCTCTAAGGCCAACACTGCGGCGCTGTCTGGATGCTGACCGATGATATTCACCAGCACACTTGGCCGCACGATTTCAGTAGAACCTAGCGGTAATCCAGCGACGGCACGAATATGATTCTCAAACTGTGAACACACCGCGCCTTCGATACTCCAGTGACCGGAGTTATGCACACGCGGTGCCATTTCATTAGCCAATAAGCCTTGATCGGTGACAAACAACTCAAGCGTCAACACACCGACGTACTGCAAATGGTTGAGCAGTCGCGTAATGTAATCTTCGGCGGTTGGTAGCAAATCAGTGCTGTCTGGCGCAGGTACAATCGAATGCGACAAGATGCCGTGATGATGGTGATTTTCGGCCAGCGGGTAGGCTTTTACTGTACCGTCTTGACCGCGCACCGCAATAATCGACAGTTCGCGTTGAAAGCTGACAAAAGCTTCTGCCACCAGCGGCGCGGTTTGCCCCAATGCTGTCCACGCCTCAGCCAGTTGCTCAAGATGGCGTAGCACAAACTGGCCTTTGCCATCATAGCCGCCGGTTGCGGTTTTCAGCACCAACGGTAAACCCAACTGCTGTACCGCAGCTTGCAAATCAGCTTCGGTATCGACGCGACGATAGGGCGCGACCGGAATCTGAAGCTGATCAAATAGAGCTTTTTCGAGTAGCCGATGCTGTGCGGTCGCCAGTGCTTGACGAGGCGGATACAGGGTTTGGGTGTGTAGCAACTGATCCGCGTCGCTGAGTAAGGTATTTTCAAACTCTAAGCTAAAAACATCCGCACTTTGTGCAAACTCAGCCAGTTGGGCGCGCGTGTAGACCTGCCCCAACACACTCGATGGACAGTCAGGCGCATCCTCTAAAAAGGTGCAGCGCAAGCCGAGCGGCAGTGCTGCTTGTGCCATCATACGCCCGAGCTGACCGCCACCAAAAATACCGATGGTGTTGACTGCGCTCATGCTGTTTGACCTGGAATTGGGAAGGCGCGGACTTTTTCGGTTTGTGCCAGACGAAAATCGGTGACGGCTTGCGCGATCACGGGATTGGCCAAGCCGACGATCTGCGCGGCCAAAATCGCCGCATTGGTCGCACCAGCCTTACCAATAGCCAGCGTACCGACCGCAATACCGGCGGGCATTTGCACAATCGACAGCAGCGAATCAACGCCGTTTAAAATCGAGGACTGTACCGGCACACCCAGCACCGGCAGGTCGGTTTTGGCCGCACACATACCGGGTAAATGTGCCGCACCACCCGCACCTGCAATAATCACCTGAATACCACGCGCCCGCGCGTGTTCGGCGTATTCAAACAGACGATCCGGCGTGCGATGCGCAGACACCACTTCGGCCTCAAACGGCACACCCAGCTGATTGAGCATGGCTGCGGTATGTTCGAGGGTCGCCCAATCAGATTGAGAGCCCATGATGATACCGACCAGCGGCTGACCGGCAGGTGAAATGGCTGGAGCAGTGATCGGATTCATGGTGCATCCAATAATCAGGGTAAAAAATGACCGCATATTATGCCGTGTTTTCGGCAGTTTGGCGAGTTTTAGCAACCTAGCAACCCATAAAACGGCCTAAAAAGCCTGACAGCTTAAAAACACTACGCGCTATTTGGCACGAAATACAAAATACACCGCGCCAAACAAACAAAACGCCGCCCACAAATAATTCAGCTTTAACGGTTGTTTAAACAGCAACAGCATAAACGGCACAAACACCAGCAAGGTGATGACCTCTTGGCCGATTTTCATTTGGCCGACACTGACACCGTGCATCTCAAGCAGCCGTACCGCGCTGATCATAAAAATATATTCAAAAAACGCCAAGCCCCAGCCCATCAAGATCGCCTGCCACAGTGGTGCATCGTGTGGCAAAAACTTCAGGTGGCCGTACCACGCCAACGTCATAAAACAGTTGGCAATGATTAAGAGCAGCAGTGGTAGGCCATAAGCACTCATTGAGCGACACTCGTTGACTCGACAGCAGCCAGCATACGCGGCAAATTCATTGTTTGGCAGTATCTTTTCGATGATGGCCTTGCTATCGTTTCGCTGGATTTTATCAGACTTAATCGCGCGCGCTTCGGGGAGAACAACAGCAATGCATCTGCATATTTTGGGGATTTGTGGCACGTTTATGGGTTCATTGGCGCTACTGGCGCGTGAGCTTGGCCATACCGTGACCGGCTCTGACCAAAACGTTTATCCACCAATGTCGACCCAACTCGAAGCGGCCGGTATTGCGCTGATGCAAGGCTATGAGGCCAATCACTTGCAGCCACATCCTGATCTGGTCATCGTCGGCAATGCGATGAAACGTGGCATTCCGGCGGTCGAATACATGCTCGATCATGGCTTGGCTTATACCTCTGGCCCTGAGTTTTTGGCGCGGTATATTTTACCGAATAAGCATGTGCTGGCCGTCGCAGGTACACACGGTAAAACCACCACCACCACCATGCTGGCATGGATTTTAGAGCAAGCGGGACTCAACCCTGGCTTTTTGATTGGCGGCGTACCGCTCGGCTTTAGCCACAGCGCGCGGCTCGGCGGTGATTATTTTGTGGTCGAAGCCGACGAATATGATTCAGCGTTTTTTGATAAACGCTCAAAGTTTGTACATTACCACCCACGCACGGCTATTTTAAATAATCTTGAATTTGACCATGCCGATATTTTTGATGATTTGGCCGCGATCCAAAAACAATTTCATCATCTGGTGCGCACCATCCCACAAAGTGGCCAGATCATCATGCCGAACAACGAACCGGCACTTGATCACGTGCTTGAGATGGGCTGCTGGACACCGGTACAGCACACCGGTTTGGACAGTACCGATGCGGATTGGAATGCGCGTTTGCAACAAGCTGATGGCAGTCAGTTTGAGGTGTTGCACAGCGGGCAAACGGTCGGGCAAGTGACATGGAGCATGAGCGGACGGCATAGCGTATCCAATGGTCTAGCGGCGATTGCAGCGGCGGCACATGTCGGGGTTGATCCAGCGCTGGCGTGTCAGGCACTGTCAAATTTTGGTGGGGTCAAACGCCGCATGGAGCACCTTGGCACGGTGCGCGGCATCGCGGTATATGACGACTTTGCGCATCATCCAACCGCGATTGAAACCACCTTGGACGGCGCGCGCAAGATGCTCGGCGAGCGCCGTTTGTGGGCGATCATCGAACCCCGCTCGAACACCATGCGGATGGGCAGCCACAAAGATGGCTTGGCACAATCGGCACGCGCGGCCGATCAGGTGATTTGGTATCAACCGGCGGGATTGGATTGGGATTTAAGTCCTGTGATCGACGCTGCGCCGAATCCGTCGCAGGTGTTGAATCAACTTGAGCAGATTATTGCGCGGATCGTCAATGAAGCACGTGAGGGTGATGCGGTAGTGATCATGTCCAATGGTGGCTTTGGTGGCTTGCATCAAAAACTGATCGCTGCATTGCAGATGGCTTGACACAAAACGCTGTCAAAACATCAAGATCAGCGGCAGAAAATCAGGGATGAACTGTCCATTTCATCCCGTCCTGTAGCAAATGCTTACAGGCTGATCACTCACCTATGTTTAAAATCTCAACGGGGCAATTGCTAAAACTGATTCAGGAGCGTTCACGATGTTTGCGATTATTTGGTCGATTATTATTGGTTTTTTTGCGGGTTTGATCGCACGAGCCATTCACTCTGGCGATGACAAAATGGGCTTTTGGCTCACCGCAGCACTGGGTATTGTCGGCGCAGTCACCGCGACGGTCTTGGGCAAGCTGATCGGCCTGTATAACAGCGGCCAATCGGCAGGTTTTTTGATGTCGATTGCAGGCGCAGTGCTGGTACTGTTTGTCTATACACGGTTTATCCGTAAGGCGATTGCCTCTTGATGAAATACAGGCTCATTCCTGTTCAGATTGAGCCTGTTTGTACTACTTTCCAATACAAAACGACCCGAAAATCTGACCGAGCAAATCATCCGCCGTAAACTCACCGGTGATTTCAGATAACGCAAGCTGGCCGAGCCGTAAACTTTCTGCCATCAACTCGCCCGCGGCAAACTCAACCAACTGCATCCGAGCATCTGCCAAGTGGCTCTGGCAATGCAGCAGCGCGTCTAAATGCCGTGTCCGCGCAATGAAGGTACTTTCTGCTGGCTGGTAGCCTGCATGCGCGCTAATCGCGTGAATCAAGCCTTCTAGTCCCTGTTGATGCTTGGCGGAGAGTCGAACACAACGATAACCCTCCAGCATATCCACATCAGCCGCTTGGCCAGCCAGATCGCATTTGTTACCGATCAGCATCAGACGCTGTGGCTGCATGTGTCCGCTAAAAAACTCTGCTGCCAAACGCAACGGATCAGGCTCGCTGGTCAGGTCATACACCAACAGCAATAAATCCGCTTGCTCAATCGCCTGATACGCGCGCCGAATCCCTTCACGCTCCACCACATCCTGCGTTTCGCGCAAGCCTGCGGTATCGGTCAACGTGATCGGCAGGCCATTGAGGGTGATTTTTTCGTGCAACACATCACGGGTCGTCCCCGCAATGTCGGTGACAATCGCTCGATCTACACCGGCCAGCGCATTCAGCAAGCTCGACTTACCGGCATTCGGCTTACCGGCAATCACCACCTGCAAACCTTCGCGGAGCAGTTGGCCTTGCTTGGCCGATTGCTGTACCGCCGTCACCGCACCCTGTACCTGATTGAGTAAGCCTAAAATTTTACCGTCAGCGAGAAAATCAATTTCTTCTTCCGGAAAATCAATCGCCGCCTCCACATGTAAACGCAGATGAATCAATTGCTGCAACACCTGATTCACACGTGCCGAAAACTCGCCTTGCAGTGAGCGCAGTGCCGAACGCGCGGCTGCTTGACTACTAGCATCAATCAAATCGGCAATCGCTTCCGCCTGTGCTAAATCCAGTTTGCCATTTTCAAATGCCCGCGCCGAAAATTCACCCGCCTGTGCAGCAGTCGCTCCGAGTGCATAAAGACGCGCCAGCAGCATGTTCTGTACCACCACGCCACCATGCCCTTGCAACTCGATCACATCCTCACCGGTAAACGAATGTGGCGCTGGGAAATACAACACCAAACCTTCATCTATCGCTTGGCCTTGCACATCCAAAAATACAGAAAACTGGGCAGATCTCGGCTTGGGCAATGGTTTACCCGTGAGCTGGCTGGCAATCGTACCTGCTGCGCTGCCTGACAGCCGAATCACCCCAATCCCGCCACGACCTTGTGGGGTTGCAATCGCCGCAATAGTGCGGGTGATTTGCGTATTCATGCTGCCTCCAAACTGACCATCACTCATCCAGTGACTCGACAAAAAAAATCCGCTCACCACACAAGATGGCAAGCGGATGATAAAACACAACCGATTAAGATGTTTTGGCTTTACGCGCCGCCATGTCTTTTTCGATCTGCTGATTCACATACCACTGCTGACCGATAGTAAACAAGTTGTTGATGATCCAGTACAACACCAGACCGGCAGGGAAGAACAATAAGAACACCGTGAAAATAATCGGCAACATCTTCATCACTTTGGCCTGCATCGGATCAGCAGGCTGTGGGTTTAGCATCTGCTGGATATACATGGTCACGCCCATGATCAGTGGCAAAATAAACCACTTGTCCATCGCAGACAGATCGGTAATCCACAACAACCACGGCGCGTGCCGCAGCTCAACGCTTTCCATCAGCACCCAATACAACGCCAAGAAAATCGGCATTTGCAGCAATAGCGGCAAGCACCCCGCCAATGGATTGACCTGCTCACGCTTATACATTGCCATCATTTCTTGCGAAAAGCGCATGCGGTCATCGCCAAACTCTTCTTTCATGCGCTGCATTTCGGGGGCAATCACTCGCATTTTGCCCATTGAACGATAGCTTTTATCCGACAATGGATACAAAATGATTTTAACCACAATGGTCAGTGCAATAATCGCCCAGCCCCAGTTACCGATTAAACCATGAAAGAAATTCAAACCAATAAATAACAACTGTGCAATCGGCCATAACCAACCATAATCCACAGTCTTATTTAAGCCTTCAGCCAAATGCTTTAATTCAGACTGAATTTTAGGGCCTGCGTACAGAGTAGCACCGATATCCATTTGCTTACCAGCAGCAACGCTAAAGGTCGGCGAACGAAACCCCATAATATACTGGCCATCGACCGTGCGTGATTCCAATACAGCCGTTTGCTTTGCATCTGGCACCCAAGCCGATACAAAATAATGCTGTACCATCGCAACCCAACCCCCTTGAGTCGTGGCATTGAGTGGAGATTCGTTAAACTCAGAAAACTTCATTTTATTATAACTTTCGGCAGGCGTTCCCCATGCTCCACCCAAAAACGTCCCAACGGCAAAGAAACCTTGGCTGCTAACACTTGGGTCAACCGACGCATCACGCTTCAGCTGTCCAAACATTAAACCTTGCCATGCTTGTGCACCACGGTTAATAACCCGATGATTGACTCGAATCGGATATTCACCTGCTTTTAGTTCAAAAGTTTTGACGATTTCAATGCCGTTACCCGCATTAAAAGTAAACGGCACTACCAAGCTGGTTTGTCCAGCCGCCAACATGTAACGTGTTTGGGTAGACTGATACAGTGGACGGCCTGCTGCGGCAGCATCGGGGCCATTCAGACCAATCAAACCGGACTGCGCGACATAAGTACGACTGTCATCATCTTCAAACAACACGAAGGGCTGATCTGAGCTTTGGCTGCGACGATGCTGTAGCAACTCAGCCCGCACCACATCACCACCACGCGGATTCACCCAAAGTCGATACACATCGGTTTCAATCTGAATCAGTCCGGCAGAGTCGGCAGCACTGGCTACCGCCGCAACTGGCAGCGCTGCCGTGTCGGTTACAACCGGAATGTCAGTAGCAGCCGCAGTCGTCGGTACAGCTGCCACAGGAACATCGTTACTGCTATTACCCGCCACTGTTGCTGACGCCACGACGGGTACGTTGGCCTGTGAGCCGTAATCTTTTTGCCATGCCAACACCAACAAATACGCGGTGACCAACATCGCCAGCAGAATCAAAACTCGACTCCATTGCTGCATGATTATTACCTCAGTCAAAAAATAAATTGGCCAGTGTTAGGCTTGAAAAGGAATCGGAGGATAGCAACGAAGACGTGACTTCGGCGACATATAAAAATACTGACCTTGCGGTAATGGCACGGGGTCATAACCAAAGCCACCCCAAGGATGACAGCGCCCCAAACGTCGGGCAGCAAGCCACGTACCCCGCACTGTGCCATGCTTGGCAATTGCTTCAAGAGCATATTGAGAACAAGTTGGATAGTAACGACAGCGCGGCCCAAGCAATGGGCTGATGGCGATCTGGTAAAACCGGATCAGACCGCGTAACACCATCTTCATGGCACAGAAGTTCCACGCGAAATGGCTGAGTCAGAGGATTGAGTTTTTTTTGCCAGTGCGCGCCATGCTTTACGCAACTGGTCATGCAGCTCGGTATTGCTGAGTGACAAAGCTTCCGCCTTAGCCATTAAGATAATATCCAACGCAGGAAGCTGCGCCTGATTTAACCGAAAGCTTTCTCGAGCGAGGCGTTTAATTCGATTGCGCTCATGCGCCCGCCGAACTTTTCGCTTGGCAACAACGAACCCTAGACGGGCAGATGTTGGATGCGTGGTGGCGAGTAACATAAACCCAGACTGGTGGACTTTGTACTTTGCACCATCGAAGACTTTTTGAAATTCTGCGGCCTGAAGTAAACGCTGTTCAGGCCGAAACGAGAAAGTCATCATGCTACCTCTGCGGACGCATGAAGCGCTCGTGATGTTAAACGGTCAGGCTGTGACGGCCTTTAGCGCGGCGGCGTGCCAAAACTTGACGGCCGTTCTTGGTTGCCATGCGAGCACGAAAACCATGAACGCGTTTGCGCTTAAGCTCGCTGGGCTGAAAAGTACGTTTCATGAAAACACCCAAGTGAAAGCAAAAAAGAAAGTGATTTTATGGTCAGATCACCCATGTGTCAAATGATTTGATCATTTTTTAGCAAATGACCGACCCTTTCAAAATTATCTTTCGATGATGGATGATTTGCTCTACTCAATTTGGGTTGTTGGGTGGATTGATCTAAGCCATCGCTTTAACGCGATCTTTTTTGAGATACACAAGAGAGGGGAGGGTAGAACAGGGGTGGTTAAAAAATAATCTTTATTAAATTTATCCACAACGGTTTTTTGAGTTATCCACAGTTTTTTGCTGCGCTAATCATAAATTTATTAAATTTAAATTTATATATTATTATTATTAGGGAGGCGTTTTTCTGTGGATAAGTCATATTTTTATATATAAATCAATTTTTTATGCTGTGGATAAGGTTGTGGAAAAGCTGTGGACAAAATGTGGATAACTTTTTTGGAAAACTTATCCACACAGTTGTCCACAGAGTTATCCACAGGAGTTATCCACAGGCTATTGACACCTGCTGACCTGTGGATAACTTTGCTGAAAATCGGCGTTTTTTTGCTCAGATCGACGGTGTTCTGCTGGCGTTTAATTTCGCTTAAGATCGTACCAATTGTCTATTGCTTCGATCTTAAGCGATGACAGTGGATGGCTTATTCGATAGAATGTTCGCCCCATACGGGGATGGCAGATGCTCAGCGTGTTGAGCGGTTTGTCATAAGATCGCTTGTGGCTGCGCGTGGCGTGGCCAAACCGAAATTCTGATTTTTTGCTATTCTCGGGGGAATACATGGTCTGGACAGACTGCCTCAATGCGCTGCGCGATGAGCTGCCAGACAATGTGTTTACATTGTGGATTCGGCCGCTACATGCCGAATTACGCGGTGATACGTTATATCTGATGGCACCAAATCCGTATTTTACGCGGCATATCACGGAGCACTTTTTAGACAAAATCACGACGTTGGCTCGTCAGTTTAGTGGTGGCGTGATTCAGCAGGTACAGGTGCAGGTGGATGCACGTCCGGGCTTGGTGAAGTCTAGCAACCGTGAATCCACGCTATTATCGACCGCCAAACCCACAGTTGCGCCAGCCCATACTAGCCCAAAGTCTCCTGTACGCTCGCCGAATGGCCGTGCATTGGGGCGGCCACTCAGCGCGTCGTTTACGTTTGCACAGTTTGTGGAAGGCCGCTCGAACCAAATGGCGGCTGAGACTTGCCGTAAAATTTTAACCTCGTTGGGGGATGCCCAGCATAATCCGTTGTTTTTGTATGGGCCGACAGGTTTAGGTAAGACGCATTTAATGCATGCAGTAGGCAATCATTTATTGTCGACACAGCCCGATGCGCGCGTCATGTACATGACTTCTGAGCAGTTTGTCGGTGGGTTTGTCGGTGCTTTACAACAAGGAAAAATAGACGACTTTAAAAAAGAATGTCGTTCGCTGGATTTATTGTTGGTCGATGATATTCACTTGTTGGCCGGTAAAGAAGCCAGTTTGGTCGAGTTTTTTCATACGTTTAACTCATTATTAGATGAGTCACGTCAGATTATCTTGACCTCTGATCGTTACCCAAAAGAGTTAACTGAACTAGACCCAAGATTAATCTCTCGATTCTCGTGGGGATTATCAGTCGCCGTCGAACCACCTGAGCTAGAAACCCGCATCGAGATTCTCCTTAAAAAAGCCAGTAGCAGTGAGGTAGATTTACCCCGCAACTGTGCGCTGTTTATTGCACAGCAAGTGATTGCTAATGTCCGAGAGTTAGAGGGAGCCTTAAATAAAGTCACTGCGACGGCACGCTTTAAAGGCGTGGATATCAGTCTCGAGATTATTAAAGAGTCTCTGAAAGACGTGTTGGCGATTCGGGCACGCACCATTAATATCGAAAATATCCAGCGCGTGGTGGTAGAGTATTTTCGGATTCCACTCAAAGAGCTGAATGGCCCGAAACGTACACGCATCTATGCCCGTCCGCGTCAGATGGCGATGGGGCTGGCACGTGAGTTGACCAATGAGAGCTTTCCGGATATTGGTTTGGCCTTTGGCGGTCGTGACCACAGTACCGTGATGCATGCGTGTGAAAAAGTGCAAGAGCTGCGTAACAGTGACCCAAATTTTGCAGAAGATTATCATAACCTTCTGAAATTATTGCAAACCTGATTGGCTGTGTCCGACTAAATCAATATTGGAGTGTGAAGATGAAACTGAAAATCGCCAAAGACTTGCTCCTCAAAGCGCTCTCGCAAGTATCGGGCGCAGTTGAGCGGCGGCATACCATGCCGATTTTGTCGAACATCAAGCTTGAGGTGACACCGAGTCACTTGGTGCTGACCGGCTCAGATCTTGAGGTTGAATTGGTGGCGCGTCTGGCTTTGCCGGATGGCGCATGTGTTGAGGCAGGCGACACCACGCTGTCTGCGCGTAAACTGACCGATATTATTAAATCACTGCCGAATGCTGCCGTGATTAGCCTAGAGACCGAAGGGCAGCGCTGTCAGTTGAAGTCGGGCAGTAGCCGTTTTGTGCTGGGTACGCTGGCTGCTAGCGACTTTCCGTTACTCGGTGAGGCGACACAGGGCGCCCACGTGCGAGTCGGTCAAGCGACCCTGAAGAAGCTGCTAGACAAGACTGCGTTTGCGATGGCGGTGCAGGATGTGCGGTTTTATTTGACGGGGATGCTGTTCGAGGCCGAGCAAGGCTTGCTGCGTACCGTCACCACCGACGGCCATCGTCTGGCACTGTCAGAAGCCCCTGCGCAACTCGATGCCAGTACCGCGAGCAGTGTGCAAGCGATTGTGCCGCGTAAGGGCATCATGGAGCTACAGCGTCTGCTGGCTGCCGAAGACAGTGAGTTGGATATTTTGGTCGGTCGTGAGTTTTTAAGCGTGACCTTGCAACCGAGCAATCCTGAGTTGCCGATTGAGATTCGCTTTACCAGTAAGCTAATCGATGGCAAGTTTCCCGACTACCGCCGTGTACTCCCGCGTAACGGGACTAAAGTGGTTCAAATCGAGCTGGCTGCATTTCGCCAAACCCTACAACGGGTGTCGATCCTCAGTAACGAAAAGCTACGCGGGGTGTTTTTAAACTTTAAAAACGCCGAGATGCGTCTACGCGCCAATAATCCTGAGCAAGACGAAGCGGTTGAAGATTTAACGATTCAGTATCAGGGTGACGAGCTGGAGATGTCGTTTAACTCGCAATATCTGTTGGATGTGATGAACGCCCTCGAAGGCGAGCAGATCCAACTAACTTTGTCGGAAGCCAACGCCTCGGCCTTGGTACAAGACCCACTGGTCAACGAAAGCCTGTACGTGGTCATGCCGATGCGAGTCTAAGCACATGCAGATTGATCGGCTGCACATCGAGCGTATTCGGAATCTCACCGACGTACAGCTGGAGTCGTTGCAGTCGTTTAATGTGATCTATGGCGACAACGGCAGTGGCAAAAGCTCTGTATTAGAAGCCATCCATCTGTTGGCGACGGGGCGTTCGTTTCGCAGTGCCAACCTCAAACAAGTGATCCAGCATGGTCAGCATGACGCGCTGATTTTGCTACAAGCGGGTAATGACCGCATCGGTGTGCTCAAGCAACTGCACGCCGAACATGTCCTCAAACTGAACGGCAATCTGCTCGAAAGCCAAAGCGAATTGGCACGTCTGCTACCAGTTCAGTTGATCGATCCTGAAGCGATGAGCTTGCTCGACAGCGGCAGTCAGCCACGGCGACAGCTGTTGGACTGGTTGATGTTTCATCTAGAGCCGACCTTTCACTCGGCATGGCTGCACTATCAACGCGCCTTGCGCCAGCGTAACGCCAGTCTAAAATCCATGGCCTCATCGCAGATGCTGGCCGCTTGGGATGAAGCGTTGGCAGGGTATGGCGAGCAGTTGCATCAAGTGCGTACCAGCGTCATGGCCGCGTGGCAGCCGGTGTTTCAAGCGCAATTGGCGCAGTTGTTGCCACAGCTTGAGATCCAGATGCAGTACCATGCCGGTTTTAATCTGGAGCTTGGCCTGCTGGCTGACCTACAGCAACACACTCGCCGAGATCAGCAGCGTGGTCATACCAATGTCGGCGCGCACCGTGCTGACCTGAGTTTTAAGACCCCGATTGGACGCGCTGAGCAGGTGTTGTCACGCGGCCAAAAAAAATGCTGATCCTCGGTCTTCGCTTGTCGCAGCTCTGTTTACTGCATCAGCGTCAGCGCTCAACTGTGGTATTATTAGACGATATGGCAGCAGAGTTGGATGCCGCTGCTCAGCAGCGTTTACTCGGTGTATTGCAAAACCTAAAAAGCCAAGTGTTCCTGACCACGTTGTTGCCCACCACATTGGATCATGTGTTTGACGAGTTATCGCTACAGCCGGTATTGTTTCACGTGGAACATGGACAGGTAAGTCCGAGTTGACTGGTGAAGCTATAGGCGGGTGCGGGTTGCGAGCGTCCACCTGATTTGAATCCGTTTTTGTTAGGGAGATCCTATGAGTTCTGATATGCAAGATGTTGATGCAACCGTCGCTGTGGCGGACGTCGCACAAACTTACGACTCCTCAAATATTAAAGTGTTGCGCGGCCTAGATGCGGTACGCAAGCGGCCGGGCATGTATATCGGCGATACCGACGACGGCACAGGTCTGCACCACATGGTGTTCGAAGTGGTCGACAATGCGATTGATGAAGCGTTGGCGGGGCACTGTGATGAGATTTTAGTCAAAATTCATACTGACGGCTCAGTCAGCGTGCGCGATAACGGCCGTGGTATTCCGGTCGATATTCACCCTGAAGAGGGCGTATCAGCAGCTGAAGTCATCCTGACCATCCTGCATGCGGGCGGCAAGTTTGACGACAACAGCTATAAAGTCTCTGGTGGTTTGCACGGTGTCGGCGTGTCGGTGGTCAATGCGCTATCCAGCAAGCTGACCCTGAACATTCGGCGCGGTGGCTTCTTGTACGAGCAAAGCTATCAGCACGGTGTGCCAGACTATCCACTGCGCGAAGTCCGTCCGATTGAGGGCACGGGTACTGAGCTGCGCTTTTGGCCGAGCCATGACACGTTTACTCAGACTGAGTTTCATGCTGAGATCTTGGTGCGTCGCTTGCGTGAACTGTCGTTTTTGAATGCAGGTGTACGCATCGTGGTACAGGACGAGCGCACAGCGGCAGAGCATGTATTTGACAGTGAAGGCGGTTTGGCAGAGTTTGTCAAATACATCAACGTCGGCAAACACCCACTGAACGATATTTTTCATTTTTCGGTGCAGGGTGACCAAGGCATTGGTGTCGAAGTCGCGCTGCAGTGGAATGACAGCTACCAAGAAAACGTACACTGCTTTACTAATAATATTCCACAAAAAGACGGCGGCACACACCTTGCTGGGTTTCGTGCCGCGTTAACGCGAGGCTTAAATACTTACCTCGAAAAAGAAAACTTACTGAAAAAAGAAAAAGTCGCCATCACTGGCGATGATGCCCGCGAAGGCTTAACGGCCATCGTGTCAGTCAAAGTGCCTGATCCGAAGTTCTCCAGTCAGACCAAAGAAAAACTCGTCTCAAGCGAAGTTCGAACGGTAGTCGAGTCGGCGATGGGTCGCGAGTTTTCGACCTTCTTGCTGGAAAAACCACAAGCCGCCAAAGCGATTGCCGGTAAGATCATCGATGCGGCGCGTGCACGCGATGCGGCGCGTAAAGCCCGTGAAATGACTCGTCGTAAGAGCGCGCTCGACATCGCCGGTCTACCTGGTAAGCTGGCCGATTGTCAGGAAAAAGATCCTGCCTTGTCGGAGTTGTATATCGTCGAGGGTGACTCAGCCGGTGGTAGCGCCAAGCAAGGCCGTAACCGTAAAATGCAGGCCATCTTGCCGCTGAAAGGTAAGATCCTCAACGTCGAGCGCGCGCGCTTTGACAAGATGATTTCGAGCCAAGAAGTCGGTACGCTGATCACTGCGCTGGGCTGTGGGATTGGCCGTGATGAGTACAACCCTGACAAGTTGCGCTACCATAAAATCATCATCATGACCGATGCTGACGTGGACGGTTCACACATTCGCACTCTGCTGCTGACGTTCTTCTTCCGGCAGATGCCTGAATTGTTTGAGCGCGGCTATATCTACATCGCCCAGCCGCCACTGTACAAAATCAAGAAGGGCAAGCAAGAGCAGTATCTCAAGGATCAAGAGGCGTTGGAGCAGTATCTGCTGTCGAACGCACTGGATGACATTGCGTTGCACTTGAGTTCAGACGCGCCCGCCATTCAAGGTGCTGCACTCGAAACCTTGATCCAAGACTATCAAGCCAGCCAAAAGCTGATTGCACGCCTTGGTCAGCGTTATCCGGTCAGCCTACTGAATGCGCTGATCTATGTGCCGATCCTGCACAAGGACATGATGGCCGACCGCGTAAAAGTACAAGCGTGGGCAGATCAGTTGCAGCAGGTGATTCACGCCAAGCAGCCGCTGTTACGCGCTGAGGTTGCCTTAGAGACGTTTGAGACCGACACTGGAGCGTATTACTGGCCGCGTCTGACCATCTATGTGCATCAGTTGCCGCAGCATTATTTGCTGGACAGTAGCTTTTTTTGGTCAGGCGAATACAGCCGCTTGATTAGTTCTAGCCGCAGTTGGAGTGGTCTGCTTGAAGAAGGCGCGTACTTGCAACGTGGTGAGAAGCAGACGGTGGTGAATAGCTTTGCGCAGATCTGGGATCTGATCATGCACGAGTCACGTCGTGGCGTGACCATTCAGCGCTATAAAGGGCTGGGTGAAATGAACGCCGAGCAACTGTGGGATACCACGATGGATCCTGAAAACCGTCGGATGTTACGCGTGACTGTGGAAGATGCGATCAGCGCCGACCATATGTTCTCGTGCTTGATGGGCGATGACGTAGAGCCACGTCGCGCCTTTATTGAGGAGAATGCGCTGAGTGTCACCAATCTGGATATTTAAATCTGGGTGTTAAAAGGCAAATCGCTCTGTGTTTCGTATGGAACACAGGGCTTTTTTATGGTGGGTAGGACAGGTGATCGGCCAAAAGTATCGGATGTGAGTTGAGTGCTGGTGGGTAACGTTTATGATCACCTCGCCGCGACGAAAGATCTATGACTTCAAAACGCCTCATTTCGCGGCTAAGGTGCACCGCTTGGTTCGCCGCCCGTCTCGGACAGCAGTCGGACTCGCTCGATCTCGCATGTCTGCTGCACCAACTGGAGCATCGTATTTGCTGTCCTATACATGTATTCTATGTCTTCAATCTCGTCCATTGATTCGGGCACAAAGCGTTTTATACCAGTCACAAGTCCAATATGCCATTTCATTAGTCGATCAAGCAATGTATATGCGTCTTTAACACCAGCGAAGTATGCATCTTCACGTAAATATACGTACCGACAGTCGCCTGACTTTGCGACAGCTGAAATCGGACCTGCCATTGAACTTTACCAACCTTCAAGGTCTGTCCAATGATTGCGGGCACGGCTTGACTGCCACAGATGTGACGCAAACGGTGCAATAAATGCTTCGTCGAAGATGGTCTGCATTTGTTTTGAGTGCGTCACTGGCATTATCTACCTTGTCGGCAAACTAAGCTTATCTATCACCATGACAAATAAGCACCCAAAAACATGATGCATCATTCGGTATTTCGCATAAAAAAAACCAAGAAACACATCGCCCATATCAAGTTTATACCACTTGAAAAACACCCAAGCAAAGATGTTTTCACTTTCGCATAGCCTGCATGTTTCACGTGAAACAAAAAAGCCCCGACGATCATGTCAGGGCTTTTTTACAGATCACACTGGCGATTACTCGGCTTCAGCCGCCTCAAGCTGCATCATCAACTCCAACAACTGCTCATCACGCTGATTGCAATCATTGCGCAACTGCTGTTGCTCATTCATCAGTTTGAGCAAGTCTGCCTTGCGTGCTGCATCATACAGACCGCTGTCTGTCAGTTCGGTTTCAATCGCAGCAAGACGTTGCTGGGCTTTTTGGTTGGCTGCTTCGAGCTTCTCGATCTGCTGACGTAGCGGGCGAGTCTGCTCACGCTTGGCCGCTGCCAGCTTACGCGCTTGCTCTTTGTCCACGACTGATTTTGGCTCCGGCGCTGTTTCGACCACCGCAGCGACAACTGGCTTTGGCGCTGGAGTAGCAGGTGTGGCTGCCGTTTTTTGCTGCTTGGCATCCAGCTTGGCCTGCCGAGCTTTCTGATCGATCTCTTGTCGTGCCTGACGCAGCCAGTCGGCATAGTCACTCAGATCACCCGCAAACGGCTGACAGCTACCATCATGCACCACAAACAGCTCATCACAGACCGCCGCAATCAATTGCCGCTCGTGTGATACCAGTACCACCGCACCCTCAAAATCCTGTAGCGCCATGCTCAAGGCCAGCCGCATATCCAGATCCAAGTGGTTGGTCGGTTCATCCAAAATCAGCACATTGGGTTTTTTCCAGACGATCAAGGCCAGTGCCAACCGCGCCCGCTCACCGCCAGAGAAGCCCGCGCATGGCTCATCCATGCGCTGACCACTAAAACCAAAGCTGCCCAAAAACGCACGCAGATCGACATCACTGACCTGCCGACCCGCCAAGCGAGAAATCGCCAGCATCGGCGAAGCATCACCGTCGAGCTCGTCCATTTGGTGCTGGGCAAAGTAACCGAGGTTTAAATGCTCACTGGCTTCACGCGTGCCGTTTAAGGTGGCGAGTACACCTGTGAGGGTTTTGATCAGGGTCGACTTGCCCGCGCCATTCATGCCGAGTAACCCAATCCGGCTATCTGGGGTTAGTTGCAACACGATATTTTTGACAATCGCCTTGTCGCCATAGCCTGCATCCACTTCGTCCAAGCGGAGTAAGGGCGTGCTCATGCGTGTCGGCTCGCGGAAGCTAAAAGTAAACGGCGTATCGATATGCGCAGCCGACAAGTCCTGCATGCGCTCAAGTTGTTTAATCCGGCTTTGTGCTTGGCGGGCTTTGGTCGCTTGTGCTTTAAAGCGGTCGATGTATTTTTGTAGGTGGGCGCGGGTGGCTTGCTGCTTTTCAAATGCCTGCTGTTGTTGTGCCAGTCGTTCGGCGCGGGTCTGCTCGAAGGTCGAATAGTTGCCGGTGTACAGGGTCAGCTTTTGGTTTTCGACATGCAGGATGTGATCGGTAATCGCATCCAAAAAATCCCGATCATGCGAAATCAATACCAGCGTACCGGCGTACTGTTTCAGCCAATCTTCCAGCCACAAGATGGCATCCAAGTCCAAGTGGTTGGTAGGCTCATCGAGCAGCAACAGATCAGAGCGGCTCATCAGGGTGCGGGCAAGGTTTAAGCGCATGCGCCAACCGCCCGAAAAACTCGACACCGGCAAGCTCAGCTGTGCATCACTAAAGCCCAACCCCGCCATCATCTGCGCAGCGCGGGCAGGGGCGGTGTAGCCATCAATCTCGCCAAACCGTCCGTGCAGATCGGTTAGGCGCTCAATCGGCATATCCGGATCATCCAGCTCTAAAGCCTGATTAATCTCCCACCACTCTTCGTCACCGGACAGCACAAAGTCCACCGCAGCGGTTTCTTGGGTTTCGACTTCCTGCGCCATGTGCGCAACCGTCCACACGCTTGGCCGTGATAGCTTGCCGGCATCGCCAGTAATTTCACCGAGAAACGCTGCAAACAGCGTGGATTTGCCTGCGCCATTCTCCCCCGTTAGGCCGATCTTCCAGCCGGGATGCAACTGCATCGTGGCTTGGTCGAACAGCAAACGACCACCAAGCCGAATCGCAAAATCTTGCAGTTGGATCACAGCAATACCTCAAATCAATAGTCAAAAAATACGCGCAATTGTAAGCAGTTTGGTGATATGAAACCAGTGAAGTTACTGGTACAACGGACTGTCGGCTGGGTCTTGGTATTCGGTTATTGTGGTTTAGCATCCAAAAAGCGAATCATGGTTTTTTTAAAGGATGAATAAAAATGTTGAAACTGCTGAAAACAGCCAGTGTCATCGGTGTGATATCGATGGCCAGTTCGTGGACACATGCCAAACAGGTCATGTGTGTGTTCGATTTACTCGGTACATCGGGTGATGTCTATGCTGAGATGCGGGACTATGCGCTAGCTGCGCGGAACTGGGGTGCGGACATCACTCTAAAGTCCTACAGCGATGAGCGTGTGGCTGCCGAGGATTTTAAAGCTGGACAGTGTGACGGTGTCGCCGTGACCGGCATGCGAGGTCGTCAATTTAACAGTTTTACCGGATCAGTGGACTCGATTGGCTCACTGCCATCGTATAGCCTTGCCCGCTCAGTCATGCAGTTGATTGCGCGGCCACAGCTTGCACCAGACATGGTACAGGGCAACTATGAAGTCGTGGGCGTCACGCCGATGGGCGCAGCCTATTTGTTTGTAAACGACCGAGAGCTGAATAGTCTGACCAAAGCATCCGGCAAGAAAGTCGCTGTATTGTCGTATGACAAAGCACAAGCGCTGCTGGTTCAACGTGCCGGTGCACAGCCGGTGATGGCCGATATCACAACTTTTGGTGGGCTGTTTAATAATGGGCAAGTCGATGTGATTGGAGCTCCCGCC
The DNA here is from genome assembly GCA_049301135.1 of Moraxellaceae bacterium. Taxonomy (GTDB): domain Bacteria; phylum Pseudomonadota; class Gammaproteobacteria; order Pseudomonadales; family Moraxellaceae; genus JAYXXU01. Next base: position 20,957 of record JBAQKP010000138.1, read on the forward strand.
GTGGCATTTAAACCATTAGAGTTGTACAAAGGACTGGGCAGCAAAGGGGCGATTGTGAAGTTTCCAGTCTTGCAAGTGACTGGCAATTTGATTATTCACAAAAATAAATTCCCAGCGGGCTTTGGCCAAAAAAGCCGCGAGTGGGTGGCGAGTCGGATTCCTCGTGCGATTGCGACCATCGAACGCCTCGAAAAAGAAATCCCTGATCGCTATTGGATGGAAATTTCCGCCAATGATCAAGTCGGCTATATCAAGCTGATGCGCGAAGCACGGATTCAACTGACCAAAGAAGGCATTTATCATCCGAAAATGATGTCACTCATGAAAAAAGTACGCTGCGTACAGTTACCCTCTAGCTTTGAGTGTGAGCTCAAAGATGAATAAGACGAAGACTTGAATTGGGCAGTAGATTAAACAATAATCATCCTTGTGGTATCAATCTCTGATGGTAGGTCAGAAGGTGCCTTGAGCGCTGTTACAACAGGGCATGCAGTCGTGCATCGCCCAGATTACCCCCATAAGGATGATGTGAATGTCAATAACTCGACTCGCAGTGATTGCGGCGGTTGTTAGCGCCAGTTTGACGGTGACGGTACAAGCAGCCAATCAGCAGATTTGTGTGTTTGATCCACTGAGCTCATCTGGTGAAGGCTATGCGGTGATGCGTGATTATGCGCTAGCCTCAAAAAACTGGGGGGCGAATGTCACCCTAAAATCCTACACCGACGAGCGTGTGGCGACTGAGGACTTTAAGGCGAATCAGTGCGACGGTTTATATGTGACAGGGATGCGTGGTCGCGCTTTTAATAGTTTTACCGGCTCGATTGACGCATTGGGTGCTGTGCCGTCGAATACCGCAGCACGCGCTGTCTTGCAGCTCATGGCACGGCCACAGCTTGCTGCCGATATGGTCGAAAATGGCTACGAGGTCGCAGGGATTTTGTAATTAGGTACTGCTTATTTGTTTGTACGCGACAGCAATATTGATACCTTGGCGGAAGCCGCAGGTAAAAAAATCGCCGTCATTTCACACGATCATGCCCAACTCAAGATGGCACAGCGCGTCGGCACGCAGCCAGTCATGGCCGATGTGAATACCTTTGCAGGGATGTTTAACAATGGGCAGGTCGATATCGTTGGTGCGCCAGCGATGGTTTTTCGCCCATTTGAATTGCAAAAAGGTCTAGGCACAAAAGGTGCAATTATTCGTTTCCCGATTTTGCATGTGTTCATGAACCTGATTATTCGTCAACATAAATTCCCCACAGGCTACGGTCAAAAAAGCCGTGAGTGGATCGCAACACAGATTCCACGCACGATGGATTTTGTGGATCGGATGGAAAAAGACATCCCAGCACGTTACTGGAAAGATGTTCCGCCAAATGATCATGTGGGTTATGTAAAGCTGATTCGAGAGACACGGATTGGTCTCACCAAAGATGGTTATTACAATCCAAAAATGATGAAGCTACTGAAACGGCTGCGTTGTGTCCAAAACCCGAATAGTTTTGAGTGCAGCCTCAATGACGAATAGTGATTTAAGTGTAGAAATGGGCTTGTTCGATCTTTGTGTTTAGTCTGCTTGCTTATATTGCCGTTATGGCCAATGTAATTAACGGCTTGTTCAGTTGTAATGCCAAGCAACGCGCAAGACCCTTCTGTGAATAGACTCACGGGATCGCCCACAGCACATACCAGTTAGTGACAATGAGGAAGATGAAGATGACTAAAGGACTAGTCGGACACGGTGCAGCGCTGCTTTTAGCAGTTGCTACGATGTCTGCAATGGGCAATGTCCATGCCAAATAAACCATGTGTGTGTTTGATCTACTGGGTACTTCGGGTGAGATGTTTGCGCTGATGCGTGACTATGCATTAGCAGCGCGCAACTGGGGTGTAGACCTGCAATTGCGTGCGTATACCAATGAGCGTGTAGCCGCAGAAGATTTTAAAGCAGGTCAGTGTGATGCCGTGTTTTTAACAGGGATTCGTGGTCGTCAATTTAACAATTTTACGGGGTCGATTGACGCGTTTGGTGCTGTGCCATCGAACGCTAATGCTCGCAGCGTTTTAAAACTGATGGCAAGCCCACAACTGGCCAAAGATATGGTGCAGGATAACTACGAAATTGCAGGGGTACTGTCGTTCGGGTCAGCATATACCATGCTCAGAGATCGAACATTCGACACCCTGACCAAAATGGCAGGTAAAAAAATCGCCGTGCTTGAGCATGACCAAAGTCAAGTGTTGATGGCTCAACGATACGGCTTTCAGCCTGTTTTGGCCGAAGTACACACGTTTGGCGGGATGTTTAACAATGGTCAGGTCGATATCATTGGGGCGCCAGCGATGGCTTTTAGAGCAATGGAGTTGTATCGCGGTATAGGCCAAAAAGGGGGTGTCGGGCGTTTTCCGCTGTTGCATGTCTCCACCAATATTGTGATTAACCACAGTAAATTTCCGGAGGGTTACGGTCAAAAAAGCCGTACTTGGGTTGCGACACAAGTGCCCAGAGTGATGGATTGGGTCGAGCGTATGGAAAAAGACATTCCCGAAAAAAGCTGGATCAATGTGTCTGCTAATGACCATGTCGGCTACGCACGGCTGATGCGGGAATCTCGTATTGATTTGACCAAGCGAGGCTTTTATCATCCCAAAATGATGAAGTTACTTAAACGAGTGCGTTGTGTACAAAACCCAAATAGCTTCGAGTGTAGCTTGAAAGAAGAGTAACTCACGGATGGGTGCAGTCAAACGGGCAGTATGCTGCTGCCTTGTTTGCTGCATGCTGTGATGACCTTATTGCATAATTCTGCACAAATGTGTTTTTTTGCATCAAAAATCCACAAAATTAACCAGACTACCGCGCGAGGATTTGACAAAACATTTTGGCTTATTGCGAATCTTGGTTAGAATAGTAGCTCTAATCCCCGATCCATCGACAGTTAGGATGATGCTGATGAAAACCAAAATTGCCATGGCCATGGCAGCTGCCACCCTCGCCGTATCTGCCAATAATGCGCAAGCACAGGTCGTCTGTGTATTCGACTTGCTAGGTACTTCTGGCGATGTCTACACTATGATGAAAGACTATGCTTTGGCTGCCAATGGATGGGGTGCGAAAGTGACCTTGAAGCCATATACCGATGAGCGTGT